>QMZC01000031.1 GCA_003662995.1 Archaeoglobales archaeon | reverse complement strand
GAAGATGCCTTCTGGAGCAGGTTGCCTGTAGAGGCGAGGTTAGGTGTTGCATTCAAGCTTTTTGATGAGGTGGTTGGAGAATGAGTAGGGTTTATAAGGTCAAAAATTTCAGGACTATACACCGTAATCCTCAAAGTCTCTCAGCATTAAATTCTCAACAACACTCAACCTGCCAGCAACACCACTTCCAAGTCTATCTTCCGGAATACACGAGATTCCAGCTTTAATTCTGTCTTTAACACTCATTTTGCTTATCTCTTTATCGTAAAGGTAGATTTTCCCATCTTTTATATTTCTAACGCCAATAATAACCTCTTCAAGTTCTTTCTGTCCATTTCCGCTAACTCCAGCTAAACCCAAGATTTCACCACTTTTTATTGTAATGGTAACATTTTTTAAAGCTTCAATACCATCATCGTTTAATGCCGTCACTCCCTCAATTTTTAAAGCGTCCCTTCCATTTTTTCTATGCCTTTCAATTGGCTTTATTACAACCTCCTTTCCAACCATCATCCTTGCCAACTCAATTTCGTTGGTTTTTGCACTCTCAACAACTCCGACAACTTCCCCATTCCTCAAAACTGTAATTCTGTCAGTAACACTCAAAGCCTCCCTCAACTTGTGAGTGATGAATATTACTGTCAAACCACCCTTAACCATCCTCCTTAAGGATGTAAACAGACTCTCAACCTCTTGAGGAGTTAAGATAGCTGTCGGTTCATCCAAGATTAGTAATTCAACATCTCTGTACAAAGCCTTTAGAATTTCCACCCTCTGCTCCTCACCAACACTTAAAGTTGAAACTCTAGCATCCAAATTTATTTTTATACCGTATCTATCCATAACTTCCTTTAATCTCTCCTTCTCATCCTTCAGGATGAATTCAGAATGCCCTAAAATCACGTTTTGCCAGACCGTTAACGTATCAACCAAGTTGAAATGCTGATGCACCATTCCAATTCCCATGTTTATCGCATCTTTGGGTGATTTAAACACAACTTTTCTACCTTTGTAGATTATCTCGCCTTCATCCTGCCTATAAATTCCAAAAAGGATGTTCATCAGAGTTGTTTTTCCCGCACCGTTCTCACCCAAAAGACCGTGAATCTCTCCTTTAAAAATTTTGAGATTGATATTTTTGTTTGCAATAACACCTGGAAACTTTTTTGTAATGTTTCTCATCTCGAGGAGTACATCCATTGATTGGACAACGATAACTTGTTAAAAAATTTTGTTTTATTTCTGGGTTTTGTTGTATGGGTTCTTGAAATGCTCCTAATAACGGCGAATAATATAATTCTAATTCGTATTTCTTACAAAAACTCATATATCAAACTTTGATGTGACAGAAGATTTCGTTAGGAATGACAAAAACTTTTAAAACTATTTCAAGCTAGAAATAAACCTCTTTACATCCTCTTTAACATCACGATAGTCGTAGGTGCAAACTTTCGCATTGCCAACGGGCATACCTTTTAATTTAAGTGGATTAAACGTTTCTCTACCAACGCAGATGATCAATGTGTCACATCTATACTCATCTCCTCCAACTTCGACACTTTCAACCCTGTTTTTGCCTTTAATCTGGAAATCGTCATGTGATATAACTTCAACATCGTATTCTAACTCGTTAAACTGATTTTCAGCAATTTTAACAATCTCATCATCCCCAATCATCAAAATTTTCTCACCTATTTTCAAACCTGATGCTAAAGATTTGAGAGCGTTATCTAACGTATATACGCCTTTCATCTTGTTTTTAATTATCATGCTCTTTACAGGGTTTTTGTCAGCAGCTCCTGTACAAAGCAAGATGTTCTTGGAATCCAATCTTTTAACACTCTCATTCGCTGTAACGATGACGGGTTTTGTCTTAACAACGGTTCCGAACTCAACCACCACTTCCTCCTTTAACTCTGCCATCTCGCTAATGAATTGTTCGTAATGCTGCCTAAATTCTGGAAGCTTTGAAAAAATACTCAACTCTCCCCCTACCTCTCTCATCTCAAATATAATTGCATCAAAGCCCTTGTCAATCAGAGATTTGTAGCACATTAACCCTGAGTAACCAGCCCCAACAACAGTGTACTCTATTTCCATTTTTATCACCTTTACGTTTTCTTTACTGTCTTTACATTACAGTCTAGATTATTAAACATATTCCATATTTTACCATTTTTCATTTAACCTACCTACCCAACACTGCTTTTATAATTTACCTCCCCATATTCGTTGAAGTGCCCAAGTCTTTTCAAAGCCTTCTCCACAGCCCTTTTGTGGACTCTCGCTGCCCTATGTATTCCACCGTTTATTCCTCTACTTGCCATGCACGGGTAGATTTGTGTGTAGTATCCAGCTTTGGATGGAGCTTCTTCAACGCTCAAACCTTTAATCTTCTCAGCCACAAAGTATGTAGCACCACAAAATGCTGATTTCTTAACTTTGACATCCTTTATTTTACCATCTTCAACCTCAATTTCGAATTCTGGCACTCCAAACAAAGAAAAGAAATCATCAAACTTATCATCTTTCAAAGCGGGAGTAGCACAACAAATCTCCTCCCAGATGACCTTCACACCCCTCTTTTTCCCCTCCTCCTTAAGCTGTTTGTATGAGCCAGCTTTTGCACCTCCTGAAAATATAACAAGTTCAACACCATTTTTTTCAGCCAGTTTTATTAACTCTAAATTTAAATCAGGATGAGCAGCGTAAGAAATTATCATATCAACATCAAAGAAGTCCTCAGGCATCCTTAAATACTCCTCCGGATTCTCGATTAAATCTGGTAAATCTTTGGGCAATTCAAAAGACTTGACATCAAAGTGTTTTTTCATCAACTCCACATCAGTTCTTCTATGCTTTCCTCTCAACACCAACCCAATTTTCATGATACTATCTCCATAATCTTATTTTTTATCTCCTCAAATGGCTTTAAATCACAAACCTCGTATGGTGGCTTGTTTTCCAAATCAGCATTTATAAAATCTTGGCTGAACGGTATTATGCCCAAGATTGGATACTTTATCTTCTCAACCAACTCCTTGGCTTTTGGTGAGTCAACGAATTTGTTTACAACTACAGCAATTCTCTCAATTCCAATGTCCGATGAAAGCTTTTCAATTCTGTTTAAAGTTTCTAAAGCCCTTAAGCCCGGTTCAACGACAGCTATCAGCAAATCCACACCTCTTGCAGTCCCCCTTCCTAAGTGTTCGATTCCAGCCTCCATATCCAACAGCAACACATCCTTCTGTTTGAATATCGCATGCCTGAGTATTGCCCTTAAAAAAGAGTTTTGTGGGCAGAAACAACCTTCTCCCCCCTTCTCTATTGTGCCCAAAACTAAAACCCTAATTCCCTCCTTGTTTTTGGCAGAATAAGCCTGAAAAACATCATCAACCTTCGGATTCAACTTGTACGTGCCAAAAGGTCCGACAACTCTCTCTTCGATAATTTCTTTAAGTTCGGAAAGTGGTGTTACGTTCTTTACACCTAAAGCAGATGGTAAATTTATGTCAGCATCACAGTCTATTGCTGTAACATCATAGCCTTCCTTTGCAAAAAGGTAGGCTAAAATAGCCGTTAAGGTTGTTTTACCCACGCCACCCTTTCCTGATACTGCAATTTTTACCATTGGTTAGAGTTGTTGATGAGTTAAAAATCTTTTTTGAATCTTGCATTTCATTTGCATCATCAGGATTAAGAACATTCTGCGGTGTTTCAGCTACACATCATTAAACCTGTTACAGAAATATCATAACCACCGAAAAATACTAATAATTTTTGATTTAATATTAATCATGATATTCAGAAGAAAGCGTAAAGAGGAGGTCGATTATTATAATGAGGATAATATAGAATATAAAGAAGATAAAGAAATGAAGAAAATAATAGGCGTTGAAAATTTGGTAAATGATCAAGGTAACGTAATTGAAAATACCGTTGCAGAAAAAGAAATAGATGACAAAGAAAGTGATATGTCAAGTGAAATGTCTAAAGGAGAAGTGACTACTCAAGACACTCCAGTTTTCGAAGAATTTGAAAGATTGGTTGAATTATGCGTGAACTTAGCTCTAAAAGATAAACCACACAAAAACATTTATAGAGATGTGTTAATAGCGATGTCTATGAATGAAAACAAACTTTTCAGATGGCTCAAGAATGCAAGTTACGGTATAACCAATAAAGAAATTGATGAAGAGGGTGTAAAAATTTTGGAATCTTTAAAAAATGCTGGACTAGTGGAGAAAGTGTATAGGGTGGATATCAGTGGAGCTATAGAAGGATACAGTGTTGAAGAGTTAACAGAAAAATTGATGGACAGGATGCATGCCGTATACAAAGTAAAAGACGATTTCGTAAAGAAGTTTGTAACTTCACCACCGATTAAAATAAATCCGGAAGACATTAACGGGATTGTTCTAAAATTAATTGAGCTTGGTATTGCAGAATTAATGTTGGTGCCTAAACCATATTACATTGATAAATGGTTGGATGTTGAGATATACGACGAAGACAAATCAAAGATAATTGAGGAATTGAAAAAATCGTTGGCAACTCTTCCGCCCGATCTGGCAAGGGTAATCGAACTGGAAAAGTGATATTCGAGAAATAGTAGATTGTTATGATTGACGATTTTGAGTCTTTATCAAAGGAGGAAATCATAGAGAGGTGTAAGGAAATCATTAAGGAGAAAGATGCAGAGATCGAGAGATTAAAAAGGAAATTGTGGGTTAGAGAATTGGAAGACGTGTTTGGCGATATACTCGAAAAGGAGGAATTAGAGAAAATCAAAAATATGGACCCTTTAAAAGCTGCAATTGAGATTGGAAAAATTATAAAAAACAAGAGAATTAAAGAGAAAAAAGTAGAGTTACCATCTGATGACCTCATCAATGAGGTTATAGAAGATATAAAAAGGTTTGAAGAAATACTGAAGTGAGGTGTTGGAAGTGAAGGACAAAATGGATGAGTTGTGTAAGAGTCTTGGCTACGTTTTGGAATACATAGTGATTAGCAACAATGGTGATGTATTAGCTTCAACAACAAAGAGGAGTGATGTTTTACTAAAATTGTTAGCAATAGTTGACATAGATTTTGATTCAATATTAATTGAGGATTCCAACTACACATTCATAAAGAAGTTTCCGGATATTTTGGTCATGATGGGGCTCTCCAAAAAACCCAACGCCTCATTATTGTCGAAGTACCTCTCGATAGTCGTTAAAAGAGGAGTAGGGAAGGAGGAGGTGTTACATAGAATTGAGGAAGAGAGGCGGAAGGGAAGGATTGATGTCAAGGCTAGGGATAAAGAAGAATTGTTGAGGTACTATTCTAGACTTTTTGAAGAGATTGCACTCTTCATCTCTAAAGCATTGATAATCTCGCGAGATTGGATGATACCAATACTTAAAAACTACTTTGGTAACAAAGTTGAGGTAGAGGGCTATGAGTTGAGGAGCAAGTTGGGTTATCAAGAACTACAGAAAGAGTTACAAAAAGGGTTTGAGTACATCTATAGGGAATTGAGAGTAAGATACGGAAATAGGGTGGCAGAAAATGCCATCAACAGCGCTAAAAAAGTTGTAGATGCTGAATTTTTGTAAACTAAACTAAATTTCTCTTTTTACTCTCTCCAACCTCGTTCTTATCTTTGAGAGCTCTTCACTTGTAATTCTTACTCTCTCATCCACATCGCTCAACTGCGATTTTAACGCGTGTACTTTTATGAACAACACTATGTTCAACAGTATACTAATACCAAGAAGGATGTAAAGTAGATATATACTGTTCATTATACTGACTAAACTAAGTTCCAATTTCTCACCTCCTGAAAATTCTTAAAAACCTTCTGAGAGCACCTTCTTTTTCTCCCTCATCTTTCTCTTTGAGTTTAACTCCAGAAATTTTTGCAGCCAAACCCATTATTGCTTTGGATGCTGGGGAATTTGGATACTTAATGACCAATGGTGTACCCATGGCTGCTGATTTCCTAACATTCGGGTCTTCAGGTATCGTGGCTATCACTTTTCCCTCCAAAATTGCCTCTATTTCCTTTTTTGTTGTGTCTACACCAAGTTTAGTTACTCTATTGATTATTATACCTGTTAATTTGGTTCCAAGTCTTTCTGCAACGAGTTTGGTCTTTATTCCATCTGTAATTGATGATATTTCAGGATTCACAACTAATAAAAGTTCGCGTGCTGCTGCCAGGGATATAATTGCACTTTTTTCCAGCCCTGCAGGAGCATCAAGTATTAAAATTTCAGCTTTATCCAATATTGCAGACAGAACATCTTCAAGCAAATCTGGATTCACCTTTCTCAAACCTTCAAGTGAAATTCCAGCAGGAATAACCATAACTCCGGCTGGACCTTTGTAGATTGCATCTTCCACTTCGCTTTCACCAGCCAGCACGTTTTGCAGTGTTACTGGCAATCCTTCCATACCAAGAATCAACTCAAGATTAGCCATAGCAATGTCTGCATCAAGTATGATTACTTTTTTTCCCAATTTTGATAAGCCGATACCGAGATTTGCCGCAATTACTGTCTTACCAACACCTCCCTTGCCTGAAGCTATGGTTATCGTTCGTGCCATAAAGAATTACCAACAAGCTAGTATAAAAATTTTTAGATGATGAAATTTTGCAAAAATTATACGATATTTATTTTAGCAACTCCTTCTCTCTCAAGTTTTCCAATGTACTCTAAAAACTCTGTTACAGTCATGTTATGTTTCTTTGATGCCTCTTTTATCGTCATAACATTATTATCTCCTAATTTTATTGATTTTGTTTTTGATTTTGAATTTTTCGATGCCCTAAGCTCAAAATGTTCGCATATCTCAGCCATTCCGCCACAACTCGCAAAATATTTACAAAAAATACAGGACATCAAGTAAAGTTGTAAAAGTAGAAAATAAATTTTATGGTTTGACTTTGCTCAAAATTAGCTCTTAATTAAATTACTCAAAACTTCATTAACCTTCTCCAAATCCTCCATTTTCTCAAAGTAGAGAGTTTTCACACCGAAAAACTTTGGTTTTTTGAACTTAAGCCTTATAACCATGTTTTCTTTATCTACATCAAATCCCTCAACATCCTCCAATTTTGTCTTAAACGGTTTGTAGTATATTGTGTCACCTTCAATAAAGTAATACCTTATCTTTCCCAGTGTTATTAGCATATAGAGCGTTACAACGAAAATAAATATTGCCAAACTTAAAACGATCTTTTTTATTTCCACACCACTCGAAAATCTTACAAAGCTTACAACTATAGCTAAGAGAATTAAGGATAGACTGAGATAAATCCATTTCTTCCTTGCAATCCTGTTGTTTACAGCCCTGTAATTCCAAATCAAGTCCCACACCTCCAGTCAGAAAGATACTTTATTTGTTTCTCGCTAAGCTCATCAATTTCAATTGAAAGGGATTGTAACTTCAACCTAGCAACCTTCCTGTCAAGTTCTTCTGGCATTGGATATACCTTTTTCTCTAACTTCTCGTGATTTTCAACCAAATATCTTACAGCCAGAGCTTGATTGGAGAAGCTCATGTCCATAACTTCGATTGGATGTCCATCAGCCACAACCAGATTTACCAATCTACCTTCTCCAAGCAAGTACAGCTTTTTATCTCCAAGGTCGTATTCTGTAATGTAATCTCTAATCTCCCTCTTAGCTTTGCATATCTTCTCTAAATCGTTAATGTTTATTTCAACATTGAAATGTCCAGCGTTAGCCAAGATAGCACCACTTTTCATAAGCTTGAGATGTTCTTTTCTTATCACATCAATGTTTCCAGTTGTAGTAACAAAAATATCTCCTATCTTTGCAGCTTCACCCATCTTCATAACCCTAAACCCGTCCATAACAGCCTCTAAAGCCCTTACCTCATCAACTTCTGTAACTATCACATTCGCCCCCATACCCTTAGCCCTCATCGCTATACCTCTCCCGCACCATCCGTAGCCAGCTACAACGAAGTTTTTTCCAGCTATTAGCATGTTCGTTGCCCTAATAATCCCATCTATTGTTGATTGTCCCGTCCCGTACCTATTGTCAAACAGATACTTCGTCTTTGCATCGTTTACTGCTATGACGGGGAATGACAAAACCCCTTCACACTCCATCGCCCTAAGCCTTATTATTCCAGTCGTTGTTTCTTCACTTGCCCCCATCACGTTTTTGGCATGCTCTTTTCTTTCACCATGCAGCAGGAAAATCAAATCTGCCCCATCATCAACCACAACATCTGGCTCGAAGTCTATGACCTTGTTTAAGGCTTCATAATACTCCTCATTACTCATTCCACGCTTGGCGAAGCACCTAATTCCCATATCCTTCAAGGCATTGGAAACATCATCCTGACTACTCAACGGATTGCATCCAGTAATGGCAACTTCAGCACCACCAGCTACAAGAGTTTTAACCAAAACAGCAGTCTTAGCCTCAACGTGTAAAGCCATCCCGATTTTAATTCCTTTTAACGGTTTCTCGTTCTCGAATTCCTCTTTAATTTTGCCAATAACCTTCATGTGCTTCTCTGCCCACTGAATCTTGTTGTAGCCCTTTTCAACCATAGATGAATTACAAAACGGGGGCTTTTATTATTTGTCCTTTTCACATCCAACATCTAATTTCGACTTCCCAATTTCCATTTGTTATCAATTTATAATTATCAATTTTTCCACGGACAAATTTTTTAATTAATAGCCATATTTCCCGTTAATCCAATTGTTAAAAAATAAATCGATATAATTTAAAAATCTGGTATTTATAATAAAATACTAAAATAATGTTGATAAACTGTTTGACGTCAAATTAAATGATTAAAAAGGATAGATAACAAAAAAGAAAATCTTAAATAATCATTTTTAAAGATTAAATTTCGCTGGTGATTGTATGAGGGTGGCAGTTGTAGGAGTAGGCTATTCTGGATTTAACGCAAACACACCTGATTTGCACTGGAAAGAGATAATGTTTGAGGCAGCAGTAAGAGCTTATGAAGATGCAGGAATCAATCCAAGGAGGGATGTAGATAGCTTTATTACGTGTGCTGAAGACATCTGGGAGGGATTCGCAATTTTCGATGAATTTGTTCCAGATCAGCTTGGAGCAGTTTTAAAACCGACATGCACAATATGCGGAGACTTTCTGTATGGTTTAGCAACAGCGTACATGCACATAACGAGTGGTTTGGCAGAGGTAGCTGTTGTTGAGGCACATAGCAAAGCGAGCGACATTCTGACCTTTGGAGAGGTAATAAAGTTTGCAATGGACCCGATATGGCTTAGGCAGATAGGAAATGCCCATCCATACTACTTTGCTGCTTTAGAAATGGCTCAGTACATCAACGAGTGCTGTATAACTGAAGAGCAGATTGCGAGTGTAGTTGTTAAAAACAAAAACAATGCAAGGTTGAATCCTTCAGCACCGTATGGCGGGAAAGTGGGTATAGAGGATGTGTTGAACAGTCCAATGGTATTTGACCCAATGAGAAAGATTGAGATTGCTCCAAGGGCTGATGGTGCTGTAGTTTTTGTTTTGGCAAATGAAGAGATTGCCAAAAAGCTGACAGATTCGCCAGTCTGGCTCAAAGGCGTAGGGTGGTGGAGTGAGACGAGCAATTTTGATACCATGAGCTTTAATGCGATGTATGCCGCTAAAGCTGCGAAGATGGCTTACAAGATGGCTGGAATAACGAATGCTGCTAAGGAGGTTGATTTTGCTGAGGTTGATGACAGGTTTGCGTTTAAGGAAATTCAGCACATTGAGGCTTTGGGGCTGTCAAAGAGATTTGAGACAGCAACGTTGATGGTGGAAGGTTACTTCGACAGAAACGGTGAATTGCCAATAAACGTCTCTGGCGGTAATTTGGGCGTAGGCAATTTGCTTGAAGCGACAGGCGGTCAAAAAGCGTTAGAAGTAGTTCTGCAGTTGAGAGGGGAGGCTGGTAAAAGACAGCTCAGCAAAGCAGAAGTGGGAGTTGCACAGGCGTGGCGTTACATTCCTACGGCAAGTGGAGCGGTTGCTGTTTTCGGGGTGTGATTGTTATGGAGGTTGAGAAGATTAAGGGTTTGAAGTTTGCAAAGAAGCAGGATGTTGCAATAGTTGGAGCAGGAATGACGACTTGGAAAAGAAGATTGAATGAGACTGGCAAGGAATTGTCATACATCGCCGTAAAACAGGCGTTGGAGGAGGCCGGCTTAACGATCGATGACATAGAGATGGTTGTAATGGGTTCTGCCCCAGACACTTTCGATGGTTTGCACATGAAGGGCGAGTATTTGCTGGATGGATCGGGTGGGAGCGATAGACCTTACATGAGGGTGTTCGTTGGTGGTGGAACAGGAGTCTTCGCACCAATTGCTGGATACTGGCACGTGGCAAGTGGTTTAGCAGACGTTTGTTTGGTTGTGTGTGAAGAAAAGATGTCTTCATGCCACCCACATCCACAATCAGGGTTCAAGGGTATTTGGGATCCAATTTTGGAAAGACCACTAACACCAAACCTCATCTGGATTTTCGCATTAGAAATGCGAAGATATATGCACGTGCATAACATAAAACACGAAGATATTGCCTTAGTTTCAGTTAAAAACAAGAGAAATGCCTTAGATCATCCATGTGCTCAGGTTGCTGAGAAGATTACGGTTGAGGATGTTTTGAATAGCGAGCCAATGGCTTTGCCTGTGAGAAGATTGGATGTGTCACCACCATCAGACGGTGCTGCTGCTTTAATCATGGTTGCTCCCCACATCGCAAGACAGCTTACAGATGAGCCCGTTTGGGTTGATGGAGTTGGCTGGGCTTTGGATACGACGATGTGGACGAACAGAGATTTGTACTTCCCAAGGTATGTAGCTGAGGCTGCAAAGATGGCTTACAAGATGGCACACATCACAGATCCAAAGAAACAAATCGATGTGGCTGAGCCTTACGACCCATTCGACTATAAGGAATTGCACCACATGGAAGGCTTAGGCTTGGCAAGGAAGGGTGAAGCACCAATTCTAACGAAAGAAGGAGTTACAGCAAGGGATGGTGATTTGCCAACCTGCCCATCGGGTGGATTGCTTGGTGTTGGAAACCCAATTGCAGCAACGATGGGAGTTAAAGCTTGTGAACTGTATTGGCAATTAGCCTACAGGGCTGGAAAGAGGCAAGTGGCTAAAGAGGTTACAACAGGCGTTTGTCAAGCATGGGGAGATTTGATGCAGGTTGGAACGGTTATGGTTATGTCTAACAAGAGGTGATAAAAATGGCTGTAGGTAAAAAAGATATTAGCTGCCCTCCAGAGGCAATTGGTACGCCTATAAAGGATGAAGACTTAAAGAAAGGCAAGGTTACTTACTATGAAGATTATCCCGATTTGAGATACGCTTGGACTGCTGGACAGGCTATTAGCAGGTTTTTGAATGAATTGAAAAAAGGCAGATTGATTGCTACGAAATGTAATGAGTGTGGAAGGATAATGTTCCCGCCAAGGATATTCTGTGAGCTTTGCTTTAAGCCGATAGACGATTGGGTTTATGTTAAGGATACAGGTGTAGTACAAACATTCTCGATTTCGTACATCGATCCAGACGCAAGACCTTTGCCGGAGCCAATTATCGTTGCAGTCATAGCTGTTGATGGAGCTTCGCCAAAGATGGGCATAATGCACGTTCTTGGTGAAGTAAAGCCTGAAGACGTCTATATAGGCATGAAAGTAAAAGCGGTGTGGAAGGATGAAGAAGAGAGAGAAGGGGCTATTACCGACATCAAATACTGGAAACCCGTGGGGTGATAAAAATGGTATTTAATGAGAAGATTGTAAACCCGACAGAATTGAGACACTGGGAAGGAAAAATTGAACTTTACTGGGTTTATACAAGTGGAAGTGCTGGCGATGAATTCTTTAAAGCTTTGAAGAAGGGTAAGTTTATTGCAGCAAAGTGCAAGGAATGTGGAAAGGTTTACTTCCCGCCAAGAATTTATTGCGAGTACGACTTTAGCGAAACAGAATACGTTAATATCAGTGGAGAAGGGACGGTTAGAGCATTTACCGTTGCAAGGTTGGACAAAGACGAGAAACCATTGGAAAAACCCGAAATTTACGCTATAATTGACTTAGATGGGACTGATGGGTGCATAGTTCATTTGTTAAACGCAAAACCTGAGGATGTTTACGTTGGGATGAGGGTTAAACCAGTGTTGAAGGCGAAGAACAAGAGGGAGGGCAGGATAACGGACATATTATATTATAAACCATCTTAAATTTTTTATGAGTGTTGTTTAAAATTGTTGATTAGGTAGCATGGTGGTGATGAAACATGAATTTTGAGTTTAGTGAAGAGCAAAAGATGATAGCAAATGCAGCTAAGGATATCGCTAAAGATTTCTCGCCAGAATACTGGAGGGAGAAGGATGAGAAGGGTGAATTTGGCGAGGAATTCTGGAAGGCAATAAGTGATGCGGGATTTGTCGGCATTGTGATTCCTGAGGAGTATGGCGGAGCAGGAATGGGGATGACGGAGTTGCTCATAGCGATGGAGGAGTTGGCAGCCAATGGATGTGGAATGGCTGGTATTTGGTATCTGGTTTTGACGGAAGTCTTTGGGGCATTGTCAATTGTTAGGCATGGAACGGAGGAGCAGAAGGAGAAGTATTTGCCAGAAATTGCTAAGGGTAAATTGGAATTCTGTATGGCTTTGACTGAGCCTGATGCTGGAACGAACACGTTGAATATTAGGACTACAGCAAAGAAGGATGGAGATGAGTGGCTTATAAATGGGAGTAAAATATTCATCAGTGGCGCTGATAGGGCTAAAGGAATGCTAATAATTGCCAGAACAACTCCAAGAGAGCAAGCGCCAAAGAAGACTCATGGGATAAGTCTATTTTTGGCTGATTTGCCAAATAAGGCTATTAAGATAAATCCAATTCCAAAGCATGGTATAAACTATTCAAAGACATGTGAGGTTAGCTTTAACAATTTGAGGTTGCCCGAGAATGCTTTAATGCCACCTTTGGATAAGGGTTGGTATTCAATACTTGACACACTAAATCCTGAGAGGATGAGCTTTACAACCGCAGCTATCGGAATTTCAAGATTGGCAATTTCAAAGGCTGTTGAATATTCAAAGCAGAGAAAGGTTTTTGCTGGTGAACCAATTGGCAGTTATCAAGCTTTACAATTCCCGTTGGCTGAAGCTTACGCAACTCTGGAGACTGCCAAGCTTATGAACTTTAAGGCTGCTTGGTTGTTCGATAACAATGCAAATTACAGAGATGTTGGAGCTGTTGCCAACATTGCAAAGGTTGTGGCGGTTGAAGCTGGAATCAAGGCAGTTTACTGGGCAATGCAGATGTTCGGCGGTTATGGGTATGCTAGAGAATATGATGTTGAAAGGTGGTGGAGAGAGATAAATCTGATAAGATTGGCTCCTGTAACGCAGCAGATGGCTTTAGCTTTTATCGGTGAACACATACTTGGGATGCCGAAGTCTTACCGAACCTGATTTTATTTATAATTTTTTTCTGTATATTAATCTTGAACGAACTAAACTTTGTTCAAAGCCATTACTTAGATAAAATTTAGTAATTCGTCAATATTTTACAAGATTGTCGAAAAATTTTATGCTACTATTAATTTAAGATAAAACCAAATCTTTTTAAATCTTGAATGTAACAATCGTCATGGAATTCTTGTTCAATCCAGACAAGTATTTTGGAGAAATAAAGGATAAGATAAGCTATAAAGTCCCATTGTTAATAGTAACGATTTCGGGAGTTCTGGGGTCAGTAAATGGTTACGTGGTTGCTAAACCTATGGCAAAAGCTGTTGCTGATATGATGGTGGAATACGGGACGACTGAGGAACAGGCTCAGATGATTGCGACATTTACTCAAGTTTCAACCATTTTAGCTCCATTTATCATGGCTTTTATACTCTGGTTTGTAATGGCGATTATATTACACGCTGTCTCAGCACTTTTTAACGGTAAAGGTGAATTTTCCAAAACTCTAAAGCTCTCAGCATTCGGTTACATCCCAAACATAGTCTTCTTTCCCCTCAACCTATACCTCTCATTCGAAACTGTAAAACTTCTAAATGCTTACGGATTTGCCGCTTTGAACAACTTTGAACTCAAGTCGACATCCATCTCATTGGGTATTGTTGTGATGTTGTGGCAGTTCATCTATTGGGTTTTCATAGTCAAAAATGCAAGGGAACTGGAAATTAGAAAAGCTGTTATCACAGCGTTGGTATTGCTAATTCTTCTCTTGATTCCAAGTATTTACTCGTTAGTTTCGACTCTCCATTTTTAATCACCAAATTCAAGGTTATAGTACTTCAGGGACTCCCTAACAGACCTATTAAACGCTACCTCACCTATTGATTTTACATGCCTGCAAACGTTCATCATAGCCTCCAACGCCAATCTGTAATGTAAATCATCCCCTTGCTCAATAACCTTCAAAATTCTCTGCTCAAGGCTCTCAACTCTCTTTATCACATCGTCAGATAGCTCCACATCACTTGAAGAATACGCTTTGAACACGTTGTTAAATATAACATTTATTTCTGAAAGTAAGGTAATTAACTCGTTTTTCAAATCCTTTTGTAAGATCTTTGCTGAATAGATTGCAAGGTCTCTTAAAGAGTCTGCTATTTCCTCAAGCAGCTTTGCCACCATTCTAATACCCAAAACAAATCTTAACTCATTCCACTTACTTGGAGATGAGAGCTCCTTAACGAGCCTGTGCTCCTGTCTTACCGCCAGCAGATAAAGTCTATCCGAATCCTCCTCAAGCTTTGAAATCTCGTCCACTCCACCAAAACTCTCCAATCTTAAATCATCTTCGATACTCTCTATCATCCCGTTTATTATCTGTGCCATCCTTTTTAAAACTCCAGAAACGTCAAAGTCAGATGTTGCTAAACACTTCAAAACCACTTGCGTATCGGAAACGTCAATCACTTCCATACCGATTAAAGACCTTACCACTTCGCTCAACTTACTCACGAACTTTGGAGACAAAAGTTTATCTTTGATGGTTATCTCATCCAAACCTTGGATGTACAAGGCGTAAACAAACCTTGTTATGAACTTCTCATCGTGTCTCGGAATTTTCTCTACAACAGCTCTAGCTATTCTTTCACTCTCACTATACTTTTTCGGAAAAAGGCGAATATAGTTTTCATCAACGTGTAAAATTACTTCATCACCTTGATTTAGCTTGTGAATCCTTATCCATTCCTTTGGTAAGCTTACCATGTAACTTGAGCCACCAATAAGCTGGAGTTTTCTTACATCCATGGCAATACGTATTTCTACTAATTCCTTATAAATCTTTTTGCTCAAATTTTATCAACCTATATACACTGCTTAATGCAAATTGCATTAAATATTGTTTTTAGTATTATATAAAATTACCAAATAGGTTGCTAAAACATAGTGGGGCTAAACTTTGCAAATTATGAATGGGCACAACTCCATTTTATTGTCAACAGTGAAGTACTCCGTTCCTGGCTGGAAGTGTGGAACTATGCTTTGGATAATGCTAAATTCATAAACCTCTTCACCAAAGCCGAATAACTCATTCTGTTTTAAACGAGAATCGCAACGTCAAAAATTCTCAAAGGATGCTGATTTCTTTTTCGTCATAACTCCTCCAAGTCTATCCTAGTCTTTGTTACCCCTGCACAGTAGAATGAGCAATTCCTCTTAATCCAAAAAACTATACAAAACCACAAAACTACATAACAAATACTGCAGCAGCAACAACTGTGGTAAACTTCTCAACGTCTGCCTTGATTGTTACATTAAATGTCTTCTTTGATTTAATATTAAAGGCGGTTTCAAGCATGTACGCTGCCATTCTCTCCGCATACTCCCCAACATTGTCATCTTCACCACAATAGCCCTGGTATTCTGTTATGTAACCGTTTAATTCTGGATTGTCAGGAATTGCCGTACCAATACTTGCGTATATTGTTTTTCCCTCTTCATTGCTCGTCATTCTTGCCATGACGCAAAAAACGATTTGACCTAATTGCAGATATCCTAAACCCTCTTCTTTCCCAACAATTTCGCATCCCGGCGGAAATATGCTGCTAACCAAAACTAAATTAAACTTCTCTATTCCCGCATCCCTTAATGCGAGTTCAAAACTGACCAACTCGTCCTCATGCCTCCCAACACCCTTGACAAAGAACACTTTTTTTGGCTTGAATAAATCGTTGAGGGTAGCAGGATAGCTACCCTTGACATTTTTCGGAGTGGAATTGTTCTTTGCATCGCTTTTGCACATTGCAGAATTAACGTCGAAAATGTATTTAAGCGTTGCTGAGTTTAAAATTAATTGACAAAACTAAAAAATTAGATTTAGGACTGGTATGAAGTACTTTGCAACTTTCAACTTAAAAGGGATTTTGCTTCTCAGTATAAGCCCCATATCCTTGTTGTTTACGAGCTTGAAGTACTTTACAAGCTTTTCATCGTTCTTAGATATTCCATCCCACAACTTTTTAATGAAGTAAGCATTCTTCATCACATCCAACATTCTTTCTCTCCAAAAAAGGTCGTATTTTTCCAATTCTACACTTCCGTCAAAGTATTCGTTTATAATTCTCCCCGCAATGTTGCCTGCTACCATCGAAATAGGTATTCCCGCACCAACATGGCTTATTATCATGCTAGCCGAATCTCCCACAAACAGAACGTTATCGTAAACGGTCTTCTCCAACGGCAAATCAATTGGCACAACAGCTCCTATTTTTCCAAATACTTCGGCATTTTTCAAAAATTCTTTTGAATACGGGTAGTCTTTAACGAATCTATCCAATGCTTTGTGTATGTTATCTCCTTTTTCTGCATACTCCTTTCTAAATCCAATTCCAACGTTTGCAAGTCCATTACCCTTCGGAATTATCCAAGCGTAACCACCGGCAGCTATCTTCTTTCCAATGTACATGTAAATTACATCTTCGTCGCACTCAACGTTTCTCATCAAATACTGCTTTGCTGGAGATAGTTCGTATCTCCAAACCCCTACTTTTTTGGCAATTTTAGAGTTTGCACCATCACTTGCAACCAAAACCTCCGGGCTGAAAACTCCATTTGTTGTTCTAAGCTCACTTGAATTCTTGTCATAATCAACAATTCTTGTTTTAAGCAGTACTTTGTGCCCAGATTTTCTCGCAATATCCTGAATCATTTCATCTCTCCTTATAACATGCATGTCAAAATCAACCTCAAATGTCTTACCGTTGGGTAAAATAAAGTGCATCTCTTTCGTTCTATTGCTTTCATACCTTTTTGGGATGTCAAATAAGGAATAATCATCGAGATCAGGCAGCAATATCTTCATTTCCTTCTTTGTCGGAATTATTTCTCCACATTCAACTGGGTAACCCAGTTTTTCCCTCTTGTCTATTCCAACAACATCCAATGAGCTTGACAGAGCATTCAGTGTAAATGCTCCAGCAATTCCAATACCAGCAACAACCACATCCACTTCCACGCTTGTGGCTGTAGAATATAAAGCGTTTACGAGTTTGTTGTTTTAATTAACAGCAATCAAAAAGCTCTTAAGTTACCCAAAAAGTAAAAGGAATATGCAACAAAAGTGCATTGCAATTCTCGACTCCTTTGAAATACTCAAAAAAATCTTGAAGGATAGGGCTGTCTGTATGGAGGATAGCATAACAATATTTGATCAGGTTTTGGAGAAGCCATTTACAATTAGGATTTCAAAGAAGCATAGAAAAATTCAATTTTTTAGTGACGATGAGGAGGTGGCAATTGTGTCTCCAAAAACAATTGTTATTGATGATGAGTACAAAGAAGTGGTTGAGGAGTGGCTGAACGCATTAACCTCCCTTGGATTTAAGAGGTACATACCTAAATTTTAGGATTAGAAATGTTACTACAAAAACCAATCCAACTGCTATAAATAGATATGGATAGTATTCTGCAAATTCAACTGCTTTGAAAGGTGTTGGCTTTGGAATTGGAGCTCTTTCAACCTCTTTTACGTATCCCACAAATTTTGGCTTTTTTGTTAAAATTAGCAGAGCTCCATAAGCCAATGAAATTACACCACCCACAAACAACACAGCCATCTTTGCAATCTCGTACCTCAACGCATTGATTCCATTGTGGGTTAAACTGTAGTAAACCCACTTACCTCTCTCAACCCTTTTTACGTATCCCGCCTTGTTTAGCTTCTCCAAATGGTAGAACACGGTCCCTTTGGAGTAACCAGTAATCTTTGAAAGTTCCGATGCTGTATATGGGCGGTTTTTCAACTCAGCCAAAATTCTGCTTCGGGCTGTTGAGAATATGTTGATCACAGTTTAAACTAAACGGTAAAATTAAATTATTTTTGTTTTCGTTCGATAAAATAAATTTAAAAAATAAAATTAAAGAATGATAAAAAATTAAAATGTTTGAAACTACTTTGAATGTGAGGCTTAGAGGCAACATCTTTGAAAAGATTGACGAACTCAAGAGCTTTATTGACGGCTATTTGAGGGAGATGGAGAAAGTTAAACTTGACAATGTAAATTTGACGGAATTAGGGATAAAGAGGGTTGAAACCAAACAAAGATGGTATTTAGAATGCTTAGAGGGGAAAAAAGTTGTTGGAGTGGATGGAAGTCAGATCAATCCCTTAAGGGAATTAGGAATTCCGATAGGTGTTGTACAGGTTGCAAAGGTCAAGGTTTGGCATGGAGAGGGGAAAAAAGACGTAGAATACTACTCCATGCCCGTTACAATTGATGAGAACATCAACTTAAAGAGGTTCGATTTGGAAATGGAGGCTTTGATTGATGAAGTTGGAGAGGGAGGATGGTTATTTTTTGATGGGAGTTTCATGGCTCCCGAAGTTAAGGACAATAAGAACGTCGAAAAATTGTTTAGATTAAGTGAAGAGCACTCGACTCCAGTAATCGGATACGTTGACAAGAGCTTTTCAAGAGATTTGTCCGATAGACTTGGTTTAAAGACATATGACTCATTTCTGCTGAGAAACATGAAGGTCTTTGAGTACACAAAGCCCTTTATTAAAAACAATTTAGCTTACGCTTACATAAAGCTAAACCCCGCATTACCCGCAAGAATCGAATATCCTGTCTGGATGGTTGATATGCACGATGATGTCGTTAAGCTTGTGATTGCGGAATGTCAGCTTGGAATTACGAAGGGTTACCCATATATACTTGAAAGAGCCCACAAATTCTCAACTATCGAACATGGAGATAGAGCCAAGTTTATGAGGGCAGTTAAAAGTTACAGCGTTTCATTCAAGTGGATGGCAAAGATGAGGTGAGATAGATATGAAAGTTCTGAAAATTCTGAGTCACGATGAGTTTGAGGTTGAGGGTGAACTGGCAGTCGGAGACCTAATTTGCTGTAGCGATATTCTGGCAATCGTCACGTCAATCTACCAAGAGGGGTCAGAATACTCTGAATACATAGACAGGCTGGAAAGTGACGATATCAAGAAGTTTCTGCCGGACTTAATTGAGGGGAAAAGGGTTGCGAGATGTATGGCGTTGTGCACCACAAGTTTGGATGATGTTGTCAGCTTACCAGAAGTTGGAATC
The DNA here is from genome assembly GCA_003662995.1 of Archaeoglobales archaeon. Classification (GTDB taxonomy): domain Archaea; phylum Halobacteriota; class Archaeoglobi; order Archaeoglobales; family Archaeoglobaceae; genus B5-G16. The sequence continues at coordinate 5,881 of QMZC01000031.1, read as the reverse complement.
AGGGTTGATAGGATTGAAAATGAGAAGTTAAGGGAGTTGCACCTGAAAAACGGAGAATTAAAGATTCCTTATTTGATTAAATTGCTGAAAACATCAAACATCGATGTTGCAAAACGTTTGGTCTTAAGACTTATAGACTCAATACCTGAAGAAAAAGACTTGCTGGAGATAATTTTAGCTGAGATTGAGTATAACAGGATGAAGGGGGTGGAACTTTAGCAAACACTACGAAATTTTGTGGATTTTTCCGTGATGCATGACTGCTATTCTGTCAGCTACCACATTTGCTATCTCTAAATCGTGGGTGATGAACAAATACGCCAATCCAAGTTTCTTTTGCAAGTCCAAAAGCAAATTGATGATTGATGCCTGAACGGATACATCAAGCATCGAAGTGGGTTCATCACAAACTATAAACTTGGGATTGAGGGATATAGCCCTTGCTATTACTACCCTTTGCAATTCTCCTCCACTCAATTCGTGGGGATAGCGATTAAGATGCTCTTCTTGCAACCCAACCATCTCTAAAAGTTCGTAAACCAATTCTTTTTCCTCACTTTTTCCATTAACCAACTTGTGAATTCTTAAAGGCTCTACCATGCTATCGTAAATTTTCCACTTCGGATCCAAAGCATCCTCAGGGTGTTGTGGAATGAGCTGCATCTCTTGCCTAATTTTTCTCAATTCCCTATCTCTCATCTTCGTGAGATTCAAACCATTGAAATAGACCTCTCCGCTTGTTGGTTTGATTAGCATCAAAAGTAATTTGCCAAGCGTTGATTTTCCACTCCCACTCTCCCCAATCAACGCCAACGTCTCGTTTTTATTGACATGAAAGCTAACACCATCAACGGCTTTGACAATTGTGTCTTCCAACAAAAAGTGGACTCGAAGATTATCCACAATTACTGTTTCATCCATAAACGAGCCTCCTTGACTTCGGGTCCAACACATCTCTAAGTCCATCACCAAGCAGTGTGAAAGATAAGACGGTGAGCATAATGGCTAAACCGGGAAAAACAGACATCCACCACGCCTCTCTTAAATAAACTCTCCCCTCATTCAGCATCGTTCCCCACTCAGGAGTTGGAGGTTGGGCACCTAATCCAAGGAAACCAAGAGAGGCTAATGAAAGTACCGCATGCCCCAAATGAAGCATTGCTAAGGTTATTGCTGGAGTTACGACATTTGGGAGTATGTGTTTAACAATCAAATTGAAATCATCGATTCCCACAGCTTTGGACACTTCTATAAACTGCCTCTCCTTGACTGACATCACAGAACCTCTAACGATTCTCGCATACCTCACCCATCCCAATGCAACTAAAGCCAATGCAGAATTGAGCAACCCAGGACCCAAAGCTCCCACAATAACCAAAGCCAAGATTAGTTCGGGTAAAGCTAAAAATATGTCTATTAGGCAAACGGTTATCTTGTCAATTATACCGCCGTAGTATCCCGAGATTAAACCTATAGCTATGCCTATTACTGCTGACAAGCCAACTATAACCAAGCTTATGGTTAAATCTACCTTTGCAGCATGGACTATCCTTGCAAATACATCTCTGCCCAGATTATCAGTCCCAAACATGTGCTTTAGGCTTGGTGGCTGTAAGTTGTTTTGGAGATCTATTTTAGTTGGATCAGCAGTTAGTGGAGATAGAATTACCGTTGCTATGAGGAAAAGCAGTATTGCTAAACCAAAAATGGTGTTGTTTTTTAAATATCTACGCATAAAATTGAAGCTTATGTTAGCATCAATCCCCATACTTTACCCTCGGGTCTAAAAATCTGTACGACAAATCAACAAGAAGGTTTACAATAGAGAACATAGCAGCAATAAACACAACACATCCTTGTATCATTGGAATATCCCTAACCTCTATCGAATCTGCTAAAAGTTTTCCAATTCCTGGCCATCCAAAAACCGTTTCAACTATCACAGTTCCACTAAGCAGATGTCCCATCTGAATGCCTACAATCGTTATAACTGGAATTAAAGCGTTTCTCAATGCATGTTTGTAAAGTATGATATTTTCGTTTAAACCCTTGGCTCTTGCTGTAACTATGAAATCTTGGCTTAAAACTTCAAGAAGACTTGATCTGGTTAAGCGAGTAGTAATTGCAGACATACTTGTTGCTAGGGTTATTGACGGCAAGATTAGATGTGCAAAGCTACCAAATCCTGCTACCGGCAAAATGCCGAGATACAGTGAAAAAATCAAGATGAGGATTAAGGCGAACCAGAAGTTTGGTATGGCAATAAAGAATGCTGAATAAGCCAAACATGCATAATCTACAACTGTATTTTGCTTGGCAGCCGATAAAACTCCAAGGGGGATTGCTATCATTATTGATAAAATTGTCGATGAGATCGCCAATAAAGCCGTTGCAGGCAATCTTACTAAAATTTCATTAAAAACAGGCAATCCCGAAACGTAAGAATTGCCAAAATCTCCATGTACCGCCTTCCAGAGCCATTTAAGGTAGCAGATTATAGCAGGGTCGTTCAATCCAAAGACATCTTTGACAGTTTGTATCTCACTCTTTGTCGGGTTGTATTCCTCTTCTCCAACCAACACTTTTTTGATTATTATCTCTGCTGTATCGCCTGGAGATGCGGAAAGAAGGTAAAAAGTTAGGGCTGAAGTAGCAATTACAACTAAAATCGCCATTAATAACCGTTTCAGTACGTATTCGATTGTATTTGACATATCATTAAAAATTAAATAAAATTAAGTAAATTAAGTCACTTAGCCACGTATATCTCTGGATTGAGCATGTAGTCGTGAGCCACTGGATTGAACTCGAAGCCCTTGACGTAGTCTTTATAGACCACCACAACTTTGTAGAATGCTATGTGGATTAATGGAACATCATCAATTGCTATCTGCTGAACTTTATCGTACATCTTCTTTCTCTCGTTGATGTCAAAGGTTTTCAAGCCTTTTTCAAGCAATTCATCCATTTCTGAATTGCTGTAACCCCATGAATTGTAAGAGCCGTTTGTGTGATACGTCTTTCTCAAATAGTAGTCTGGGTCTGGAACCATTGCTAAATGGTATGCAGAGAGTTTCAAGTCTTCTTTACCCATATATTTCTTTATTTGCACTCCAGTCCATCACCCTGAGTTCTGTCTTGATACCAATATCCTTGAGATAAGCCTGAATTGCCTCAGCCATTGGTTTTAAGCCGGGTCTTTGCGGGTAAGTGTACAAGGTTACGCTGAACTCTTTTCCATCCTTCTCAACAACTCCGTCTCCATCAGAATCTACCCATCCAGCCTCCTTTAACAGCTCTTTTGCCTTCTCAGGATTGTATTCGTAACCATTTATGTTCTTGTTTGCCCACCACAACGTTGGCAGAATTATTCCATAAGCTGGTTCTGCACAACCATGTAGGGCTTTTTCTGCTATTGCATTTCTGTCTATTGCATAGCTTATCGCCTTTCTAACCCTCACGTCTTCATAGAGTGTGCCTTTTAAATTGCCAAACGTGAGTTGGTAGACCCTAGCTGTGGAATGGACTTCAACTTTAAGCCCTCCTTCTTTAGATAATCTATCTACATCAGCATAAGGCACATCACATGTAAAATCAACCTCACCCTTCTCTACTGCTACTGCTCTCGATGCTGGGTCAGGAATTGCTTTTATAACTAACTTATCCAATTTCGGTTTTGTTTCCCCAATAGTCATCAAATTTTTCCAAATACAGTGTATCGGTGGCAGTATCCCATTTAACGAACTTGAAAGGACCAGTCCCAATTGGTTCAACGATCACACCGTTTTTGTCCATCTTCGAGTTTGGAGAAACTATTGCAAGCTTTGAATATTCTAGTGTTGCTGGAAACATTGCATAAGGCTCTTCTGTGATGAAATCGATTGTATAATCATCAACGACCTTTATGGATTTTATTTTTGTCAAAGATTTTATAGTTGGGTCTTTTAAATCCCTCTCTATCGACCACTTTACATCTTTAGCTTTCATCTCACTGCCATCGTGGAACTTCACGTCCTTTTGCAAATGAAATCTCCAGTGGGTATCACTTATCTGCTCCCAAGATTTTGCAAGCCCCGGCTTTAATGTAAAGTCTGCGTTCGCCTCTACTAAACACTCCACAATCATAGCCTTCTCCTTAACCAACGTCCCTCGCTTTAGTGGGTCAACACCTCTAAGGTTCCACATTTCTCCAACTACAAGTGAGTTTTTGGCTTGTTTTTCTTGCGCACAACCAATTAAGAATGCTGTTAAAACCAAAATTAAGGCAAAAACACCTTAAATTTCACATTTACACCTCCTTGAAATCCTTAAAACCCTTAAAACCCTCAACCATAAAATACGCCTTATTACTCCACGCAAAACGATAAACAAATAGCTGTTTTTCCAACATTGCTTTTCTAATCCAGCCTAAGTCTCTTACAGATACATTCAACAAACCAGCGTTTTCAAACAACTTAACAGCCTTTTCTGGAGTTAAATTGTTGTAGAATGGTAGCATTTCACCAATTTTTTGTAGATGATGGTAGTTTCTCCACAGATTTCTTTTTTCGTATATCGCAACTCCTATCCGTCCTAAAAACCTTTTGATATTAGATTTCAGAGATTTATCAAACCACGACCCATCAATTGCAACAACCCTGCCTTTTGGTTTAATCACTCTCTTCCACTCTTTAACAGCTTTCTGCGGATTGGGGAGTATCCATAGGAGGTGTCTGCAAATTACTGCATCAAAAGACTCGTTGCTAAATGGTAAATTTTCAGCATCGGCAATCTTGAATTCTATTTCAAGTTTAGATTTTCTTGCCTTTTTAATCGCAACTTCAAGCATTCCCTTTGACAAGTCTATCCCAACAACTTCATGTCCCAATTCAGCCAGTAACAATGCGAGAAATCCCGTGCCAGTACCAACATCAAGTATTTTCATTTCGCTATTAAAAACATTAGATAAAACATCTTTCCAGAGTTCAGGTAGAGATGCATGGCCAGGAGATTTATCGTAATCTTTTCCTCTTGAGTCCCAGTATTGTTTGATCTGTTCTTTGATGTATGTTTCTTTTTTTGCTTCGATCATCTACTCCACCACGATCGTTAACGTGGTCATTATGTTCCTCTTATCGCAAACTCCTGCAATTTTTGCCATTTCATCTACGTATCTCGCTGAAATTACGTTTACACCTTCTGTAAGCTCAATTTCTGCAAATCCGTTGTTATCAGTTTCAACAACAGCGTGTTTGCCATTAGCCCTTACATTTATCTCTCCTTTAACAGGATTATTTCTGAAAAATAGCTGTACTCCTATTCTATCTCCACTCTCAAATTTTTTAACATCTCCAATAATTTCAAATTCTAAACCAGCGGTAACTTTATCCTTGCCCTTAAAATCTCCAACCACACAACATGCCTTTGCAAAACCACATATCCACCGGGATTCTTTGACTGTGTAGCCTAAGCTTGCAACATGGCTTTTTTCTCCGAAAATCCATTTGTTGTCCTCAGTAATCGAGTATATGCCCCTATCGTACTCTATCGCGATAGTATAAACGCCCCCTTTTCCTGCATCAAATTCCAAAAACAATCCTTCCTTAGATGATGCATCCCTGTCACTACCAACTACCAACACTTTCTCATTTCCATTAGCATCAACAACGAAAGCCCTTTTAATTGATTTTGGATCGATTTTACCAGTTTCGGGTAAATGACCCCATTTGAGGTAAGCTCTACCTTGCTGGTATTCTATCCAAGCCTTGTGGTTCACTAGTTTAACTCACTCGGCGAGAAGTCCCCTTCCGAAAGGGAGGGGATGAGAGCCGATAAATATTTATAGCTATTTAGAAAATAATACAACTATGAAATACAAACTTGATAGAGGTTCTCATTCCGT
>QMZC01000030.1 GCA_003662995.1 Archaeoglobales archaeon | reverse complement strand
CAAAAAGCTAAGGATTTGGTTGCTGCTGCAGTTGCTAAAGCTAGGTTGTTGGAACCTTTGGAGTTGAGAAAAGTAGCTGTTACACCAGCAGCCTTGGTTATTGGTGGAGGTGTTGCTGGAATTCAAACAGCCTTGGACATAGCAAATTCTGGGTACAAGGTGCATTTAATTGAGAGAGAGCCGTTTTTAGGGGGTAAGTTCATTTTGCTTGACAGGACGTTTCCAACCTTTGATTGTGAGAATTGTGATTCTTTGGAATGTGAAATGTGCTCCTTTATTCCGAAAATGATTGAAGTCTATAACCATCCGCTAATTGAAATCCACACCTTGGCTGAGCTTAAGGAGTTGGAAGGCTATGTAGGCAATTTCAAGGCTAAAATTGTCAAAAAACCGAGATTTGTAAACAACAGGTGTGTTGGATGCGGCAAGTGTATTGAAGTTTGTCCGATAGAGGTTGATGATGAGTACAACTTTGGCAGGAGTAAGAGAAAGGCTATCTACACGATCCCTGCCCACTTCACAATTCCATACGCATACGTGATTGATGAGAATTGTAACAAATGTGGCGAATGCGTAGACGTTTGCAAATTCAATGCAATCGCTTTGGAGATGAAAGAAGAGGAAATTACGTTGAACGTTGGTGCAATTGTTGTTGCTACAGGTTTTGAGCTTTATAAACCAAAGCCAAATTACGGCTACGAATGCGATGAAGTGATTACAACGCTTGAGCTTGAAAGGCTATCTTCTCCATTCGGCCCAACAAACGGCAGAATTGTGGTTAACGGTAAGGAGCCGAAGAAAGTTGTGTTTGTGCATTGTGTAGGCAGTAGGGATGAAGAGAATGAGAGATGTTCGAGTGTTTGCTGTATGATTGCTGTTAAACAGGCTTACATGTTAAAGAACAAGATTCCTGATGTTGAGGTGGTTTCAATCTACACGGACATGAGAACTTATGGAAAGGGTTATGAAGATTTCTACAACAAAGCTAAGGAGAAAGGAGTTATTTTTAAGAGGAGAAAGCTCGAAGAAGGCGTTAAGGTTGAAAAGAGGAATGGTAGGGTTGTTGTAAAGGCTGTGGGTGAGAAAGGGTTGATTGAGGAAGAAGCTGATTTGGTTGTTTTGTCTGTAGGATTTATGCCAAACAACGATGTTGTTGAGTTGGGAAGAAAGCTTAGGATTACACAGAGTGGAGATGGGTTTTATTTGGAGGCTCATCTAAAGCTCCGTCCTGTAGATACGTTAACAGATGGTATTTTCTTGGCTGGTTGCTGTCAGTCACCTAAGGACATTCCAGATACAATTGCACAAGCTTCTGCAGCAGCCTCAAGGGTTTGTAGCTTGTTATCTAAGTACGAGATTGAGACTGAAGCATTTACGGCTTTCGTTGTTGAGGATTACTGCAGAGGTTGTGGTTTATGTTTGGAAGTTTGTCCTTATGGAGCCATATCTTTGGTATCCAAGGATGAAGTGCAAGTAGCATCGATCAATGAGGTTTTGTGTAAGGGGTGTGGTACTTGCAACGTTACTTGTCCAACGAGAGCAATAGTGCAGAAGGGGTTCACGAAAGAACAAATTACATCGATGATTGAAGCTATTGGAGGTGATTAGGATGGGAATGGAGATGGAAATGGAACCAGAAATCCTAGCCTTTTGCTGCAACTGGTGTTCTTATGCAGGAGCGGACTTGGCAGGAGTTTCGAGGTTTCATTATCCTCCAAACGTAAGGATCGTTAGGGTAATGTGTTCTGGAAGGGTTGATCCAGCTTTCGTGTTGAAGGCGTTTGAGCTGGGGTTTGACGGTGTGATGATTACTGGCTGTCACATTGGAGATTGCCATTATGTCTCGGGAAATGAAAAGGCTGAAAAGCGGTTTGGAATGCTCAGGGAGTTGATTGAAACATTGGGGATTGATCCAAAGAGGTTAAGGTTAGAATGGGTTTCAGCTTCTGAAGGTGAGAGATTCTCAAGGGTTGTTGAGGAGTTCGTTGAGGAAGTTAAGGCTATTGGAAAGAGTGAAATTAGAGTTGATGGTAAAGTAAAAGAAACAGCAAGTATAGAATCATTGGTTTATGAAACGGAAGTCTATGAATGCTCAGAATGTGGTAAATGTACGTCTATCTGTCAAGTATCAAAATTCAAGGACTTCTCGCCAAGAATTGTTGTAGGGAATGCAGTATTTGGATTTGAGGAGGACGTTAAAAACAGTGTCTGGGATTGTTTGCTTTGCGAGAAATGTAGATTGGTTTGTCCATCCAACGTCAATTACACGGAGTTTGTTAGGAGGGTGAGAAAGACAGTTGAAAAAATGCACTGCGCCCATGGAGATTTGTTCTTCTCGTCAGCCAGAATTATGGCAAATTCAAAGACCAATGGTAGATTAAGATGGTTTGAGGGGTTGGATGTCGCAACTAAGGGGGATTTGTTGTATTTCACTGGTTGCTTCCCCTTATACAGATTTCTGTTTAAAGATGCTGGATTAGAAAACGAATTCTACAGCATTGGTGAGAGCGTCTCTAAGATACCATTAGATGCGGTTTTCATCATGAACAAAGCAGGAATAAAGCCTGTAATACTAGACAATGAGAAGTGCTGTGGGCATGATTTGTTTGTTGTTGGTGATGAAGAGAACTTTGAAAAGCTTGCAAGGGCAAACATCAATGCCATAAAGGAAAGCGAAGCAGAAAGGGTTGTTTGCTCGTGTGCTGAATGTTACAGAATGTTGAAGAAGGAGTATTCGGAATTGTTCAACTTCGATTTAGAAGTCCTACACATCTCAGAATTGTTTAAGGAGTTGATTGATGAGGGTAAACTTGATTTTGGTGTTGTGGGTTTGGATGTGAAAGGTAAAGGTAAAGGCAAAGATAAAAGTAAAAACAAAAGCAAACAAGATAAGACAAACGATGAAGAAGAAAAAACAAAAATAACGTACCACGATTCTTGCAGACTTAGAAACCTCAGCATTTTCGATGCTCCAAGATACGTGTTATCCAATGCAGGCTTTGAAGTTGTGGAAATGAAACATTCAAGGGAGATGTCGAGTTGTTGTGCAGGTAACGCTTGGGTTAATTGTGGTATGGTTTCAAAACAAATTCAGCTCAATCTAATTGGTGAGGCAAAGGAAACGCAAGCAGAATTTCTCGTAACCTCATGCCCTAAATGTCAAACCCATTTGAAGTGTGCAGTTTTTGGCAGTGATGTTGATGCTGAAATCAAGGACTTTGTTACGGCGATAGCGGATGTTTTGAGGTGAAAAGATGGAAGATACAGAAGATTATGTGATAATGCGATAAGGTGAGATTATGAAGAACGTTTTGGTTATTGGTGGTGGGATAGCAGGAATTCAAGCTTCATTAGATTTAGCTGATCGAGGTTATACCGTTTACTTAGTCGAGAAAAAACCCTCTATAGGAGGTAGGATGGCACAGCTTGACAAAACATTTCCAACAAATGATTGTTCCATCTGTATTCTCGCCCCAAAAATGCTTGAATGCTTCGACCACCCAAACATCAACGTAATAACGAATGCGGAAGTTGTGGGATTGGAGGGTGAGGCAGGAAACTTCGTTGTTAGAGTTTTGAAAAAGCCTAGATACGTTGACGAACAGAAGTGTACTGGATGTGGAAAGTGCACAGAGGTTTGTAGGAGAAAGGGAAGGTTGCCAGACGAATTTAACGTTGGATTGAGTAAAAGAGGTGCTATCTACATCCCGTTCGTTCAGGCTGTGCCGAGAAAGGCGATAATTGATGAAAAAGCCTGTTTGATGCTCACAAAAGGTAAATGTGGTAAACAGTCGAAATGTGTAGAAGCTTGCGATTTGAATGCAATAGATTTTGAGCAAAAGCCTGAGGAGATTAGTTTGAATGTTGCTGCAATTGTCGTTGCTACGGGTTTTGATTTGTTTGACCCTTCAGGTTTGAAAGAGTACGGTTATGGTAGGTATAAGAACGTGATAACTGCGATGGAGTACGAAAGGCTAATATGTGCTGGCGGCCCAACGGGAGGGCATTTAGATAGACCTTCGGATGGCAAAACACCGAAGAACGTTGTTTTCATTCAATGTGTTGGTTTGAGGGATGAGAGGTACTATGAGTACTGCTGCAGTGTTTGTTGTTTAAATTCAACAAAATCAGCAATTCTAGCAAAAGAACATTATCCAGACATTGAAACGTACATACTTTATTCAGAATTTAGGGCGGTTGGCAAGCGCAGTTATGAGTACATAGAGCGTGGAGAGAAGGAGTATGGTATAACGTACATTAGGGGTCGTCCAGGTGAGATTATTGAGAAGGAAGATGGAAACCTAATTGTCTGGTATGAGGACATGGCTGAAAGGAAGGTTAAGAGTTTAGAAGCTGAACTGGTTGTTTTATGCACAGCCCCAGTCCCAAGCGAAGGTTCTAAGGAGTTGGCGAGGGTTTTGGGGATTGAAGTTGACAAACATGGATTTTTCAAGTGTAAAGACCCTGTTTTAGCCCCAATCGAGACTACGAGGGATGGAATATTCATTTGTGGTTACGCTCAAGGACCTAGAGACATTCCAGAAAGTGTCGCTCAGGCAAGTGCTACAGCAGCAAAAGTTGCCGAGATTGTGGAAAGATTGGAGGTGATGGCATGAGCAATAAAGCTAATGCCAACGACAAAAACATAAAAGACATAAAAGAAAAAGAAGAGCCAAGAATAGGCGTCTTTGTGTGCCACTGCGGAACAAACATAGGTGGAGTTGTGGATGTTCCGGAAGTTACAGAATACGCCTCGAAGTTGCCATACGTTGTTTATGCTGAAAGAAATTTGTACACTTGCTCTTCAGACGGTGTAGATTCGATAAAGAGGGCTATTAAAGAGCATAACATTAACCGTGTTGTTGTTGCTGCCTGCACACCAAGAACCCACGAACCTCTATTTAGAAGGGCTTGTGAAGAGGCTGGAGTTAACAAGTATTTGTTCGAATTTGCAAATATCAGAGATCAATGTTCATGGATTCACATGTATGAGCCTGAGAAGGCAACAGAGAAGGCAAAAGAAATTGTTAGAATGGCTGTTGCTAAGGCAGCATTACTTGAACCACAAGAAGAGAGCGTAATTAACGTTGATAGAACGGCTTTGGTTGTTGGTGGTGGAATTTCAGGTATGACTGCAGCTTTAAGCTTGGCAAAGCAGGGTTTTGATGTTTATTTAGTTGAAAAGGAGAAGGAGTTGGGAGGGTTGTTGAGAAAACACTACAAGCTCTTCCCCACTTTTATTGAGTCTGAAAAAGTAGTTAAAGCTGTTGTGGAGAAAGTTATGGATAATGAGAAGATCAACGTTTTAACATCATCACAAATTGAGGATGTTGATGGTTATATAGGTAACTTTAAAGTCAAGGTTAAGAGTAATGGTAACGAAAAAGAAATCAAGGTTGGGACTATTGTAATTGCTATTGGAGCTGAAGAATACAAACCCACAGAATTCTACAACTATGATGGCAAGAAAGTAATAACACAACTTGAGCTTGAGGAGAGGTTAAAGGGTGGTAATTTTGATGCAAACACCGTTGTGATGATTCAGTGTGTTGGGGCAAGGGGAATGAAGTATTCCTACTGTTCAAAGATTTGTTGCACGAATGCCGTTAAAAATGCTTTGATAATCAAGCAAATCAATCCAAAGGCATCAATTTTCATCCTTCATAATGGAATTAACGTTTATGGGGAATACGAGCATTTATTGGTTGAAGCGAGGAGGAAGGGAATCAAGTTTGTCAAATTCCCTGAAAACAAATTGCCAGAGGTTGGTAATGGAAATGAAGATGAAGATAAGGATAAAGTCAAAGTTAAAGTATTCCATGAGAGCATTGGAAAAGAATTGTTAATTGATGCAGACTTGGTTGTTCTATCAACACCACTAATCCAACCCAAAGATGCGGAGAGATTATCAAAGATACTCAAAGTACCGATTGGTAGCGATGGATTTTTTTATGAGGCGCACGTCAAACTTCGCCCCTTGGATTTTGCGACCGACGGCGTATATTTGTGTGGCACATGCCATGGACCTAGAGATGTTGCTGAAAGCGTCGCACAAGCTTTAGGGGCAGCTTCAAGAGCGTCAATACCCATGGCTAAGGGTTACGTGGTTGCTGAGGCTATTACGGCAAGTATTGATCAAGATAAATGCGTTAAATGTGGAATGTGTGTTGATAAATGCCCCTATGGGGCGATAAGGATGAACGAAAAGGTTGAGGTTATTGAAGCGTTGTGTAAGGGTTGTGGAACCTGCATTGCCACTTGCCCGACGGGAGCTTTAGATCAAAAGCATTTCAGGAATAGCCAGATAATTGCTCAGATAAAGAGTGTTATGGAGTGGTGGTAGAATGGGGGGTAACATGACTGATATTAAAATCCTCGCCTTCTGCTGCAACTGGTGTTCTTATGCAGGAGCGGATGGTGCTGGATTGGAAAGAAGGCAGATGCCGGCAACCTTGAGAATTATCAGGGTTATGTGTTCTGGCAGAATAGATCCAATATTTGCACTCATGGGGTTTTTGGAGGGGGCGGATGGTGTGATGGTTACTGGATGCCACATTGGCGATTGCCACTACATCGATGGAAATTACAAGACAAAGAACAGGTACGAGTTTTTGAAGGAGTTGGTTGATGAGCTTGGATTGGAGCCTGAGAGGTTAAGATTAGAGTGGATTTCAGCCACTGAAGGCTCAATATTCGCTCAGGTTGTGAAGGAGATGACGGAACAGGTAGAAAAATTGGGAAAAAGCCCGCTGAGGAGGGGATTTGAGAGATGAAGGTTTTAGCTTGGGCAAAGGATGAAGAAATCAGGGCTAAAGGTTCATCTGGTGGCTTTGTTACCGCTGCAATGATTGCAGCCTTAGAAAAAGGGTTGGTTGATGAGGTTGTTTTGGTTAAGAAAAAGAATGCGTATGAGGGAGTACCAATCACAACAAACAACGTTGAGGTTGTAAAGGAGTGTATTGGCTCAATGCACTTCGTCCCCCTCAACTTATCGTACTTCATAAAGAGTGGAGTCAAGACGGCATTACCAACAAAGCCGTGTGACGCTAGAGCAATCATTGAAAGGGCTAAAAGAAATCAGTTCAACATAGATGACGTTTACATGGTTGGCCTGAATTGTGGTGGGACGTTTAATCCTGTGTTGGCAAGAGAAGTGGTTTTATCTTTCTTTGAGATTGAGCCTGAGACAGTAATAAAAGAGGAGATTTTGAAGGGCAAGCTAATCATTGAAAGCAAAGAGGGTAAAAAATCCGTTAAAATTGATGAGATTGAAGAGGAAGGTTATGGTAGGAGAAATGCATGCAAGATTTGCGATGTAAATATACCTCACATGGCTGATTTAGCTTGCGGTAATTGGGGTGTGCTTAACGAAAAAGCCACGTTCGTTGAGGTTTTCACCGATAAAGGCAAAGAATTTTTTGAGAATGCTGTAGATGCAGGATACGTCGAATTTAGAGAGGCTAAGAAAGAGGAGATAGAAATCAGGGAAAAGATAGACAAGGCTATGATTAAGTTGGCAAAGAAGTGGCGGGAAAAACTTGATGAAATAAACGATTTGGATAGAAGGGAAAGGTTGGATTACTACATAAGGATGTTCGAGAAGTGTATAGGTTGTAATGCGTGCAAAGAAGTTTGCCCCCCATGCGTTTGTGAGGAGGCTAAATGCGTAAGCATGAATGACGAAATGGCTGGTTATAAAATTCCGTTGTACAATCTTGTGAGATTGCTACACCTAATGGATTCGTGCATAGGATGCGGGCAGTGTGAAGACGTTTGTCCTGTTGACATTCCTTTAACACTAATTCACAAAAGGTTCTCAGAAAGAATTCTAAGGAAACTTGATTACATTCCTGGCATAGACATGCGAACACCACCGTTCCAAGAGACGAAAATCTTGTTTGATTGATATTTGGTGATGTTAAAGGTGATAGCATGATTGAGAGTGTTTGTATCGGTTGCAGCATCGGTTGTAGTTTGTATGTAGGTGATAGAATCTTTCACAGAAAGAACGCTCCGCACAACGAAGGAAAGTTATGTAAATTTGGAATGGATTTGCTGAAGTATTATTCAAGAGAGAAAGCTGAATGTAAAGTTGATGGTAAAAATGTGGAGTTAAATGAAGCTATCAACGAGGCTAAGAAGAGATTGGAAGGATACAGTGGTGACGAAATATTGTTTTTAACGTCATGCACAGCAACAAATGAGGAGTTAGCTGCTTTAAAGCTGTTGGCAGAAAAATTCGATGCAAAGTGTTGCTTTTACGGCTATGGTAATGCTTTGTTCAGTTTAAAAGACATAGAAAACTTTGGTAGAGTCATTCTTACCTTTGACCCCTTCGTTTCTTACCCTTTGGTTGCCAGAAGGGTGTTGAAGGTTAAGGAGGTTTACGAGGTTGGATTTGTTGATGGTAGGGTTAACTCAATAATCCTAAACCCTGAAAATCCGAATTTTGATGACGCTTTGGCTTTGTTAGATGAAAATACAATTGCTTTAGCAGAATATAGCCCATTGTCAACAGTTTATACACCATTTTTGAAGGAAGTTGTCAAGAGTAATGCAAAAGCGATTGTTTTCAACCCCACATTAAACGCCAACTTTGCTGCTATGCTCGGCTTTGAAAGTTTTGAAAACAAAATAGACTTTGATAAAGTCAAAGCCATTTACGCATTAGAACCTGAGTTGATTAATGGAGCAATTCCATCGCCAGAACTTCTGATTGTTCAAAGTGCCTTTAGCAATGGGTGGTGCGATAAAGCAGACGTGGTGATACAAAGTGATTCATTCCATCAAAAGAGGGGCAGTGTGGTAAATGCTGAGGGTAGAATTTTAATCAACAATGGTAAAAGCGAACAAGGAGTTGAAATCCTTGAAAAAATTGGTGGTTTTGAGCAAACAGCAAGCAAAGTTTTAGAAACTTTAAATGTAAACACGATAAAGGAGTTTTCAACTGTGGAAATTACAGAAGAGTTTAGAGAGAAAGAATTTAAGTTGAAGGGAGAGGGTAAATATTACTTAACAACAAAATCGAATCCGTTCTTGTGGAAAGGGATTGACCATAAAAACTTCGTTGAACTCAGTGTTGAAGATGTTAAGGAATTGGGATTGAGCAGAACTGACAGAATTAAAATTGGTGACAAAGAACTTTGTTACAAACCTTCCAACATACAAAAGGGTTACATAGTCTCCGAAATACTAATTTCACAACTTAAAGGTTTAACAAGAGTTGATATTTCAAATTTGCATTATTGATATTTATCATTATTTAATACATACAAATAGCTTTATATATTCACTATATCAAAATAATTTATGCAGTGTGTTATTTGTAACTCTGAGACTGCAGAGGGGAAATACAAAGAGTTTGGAATTGGAGAAAAATGTGGAAAAGCTCTTGATGACATAATAGCAGCTTACTTTGAGCTCCTAGAGAGGGATTTAGAAGTGAGTAAGGGTGAAAAAGTGCCTTACTATGTACTCATGATGAGCAGAAAACTGTGGTTCTTAGAACAAACACTATGGTGGCAGGCTTACAAAGAGATGAAAGAAAAAGGCGAGGTTGATGATGAATACTTTAACAGACTTGAAGTGGTTATAGACTGGATGGAAGCAAATCCTAAAACAATGAGGGAAATTGGTGAAAAATTTTTTTCAAAATGTCCAAACTGCGATGCTGAGCTAATTCCTGGAAGTATTGAGGTCAAAGAAGATGGAAAGTACAGAATTGTAATATGCAAAAAATGCAAAAAAGAGATTGCAAAATATTACATGCCAAGAAAGTTCTTTTAGAGATTACAATATTTACCACTTTTAAATATATCTTTTCCCTATCGACGAGTTTATATACCATTAAAGATAGTGATAAATATATATGAAATGCGTAATTTGTGGAGAGGAAGAAGCAGACGGAAAGTATGAGGAATTTGGCATTTGCCCTATCTGTGGAGACATAATAGATGATGTTATTGCATTTTGTTTTAAAGAATTGGAAAAATCCGATGCGGTTAACCTTTCCGACTATTTTAATAAAAAAATCAGCCATATAAATGAGCTGGCAAGCTGGATGTGGGGCTGGATAATGGGGGAAGACGTAGAAGCTGCCAAAGGTGCTGATGAGAGGTACTTCAAAAGGCTGGAGTTGGTTGTAAGATGGATGCAGTCAAATCCTGACGTTTTGGAGAAGATTTGTGACAAGTACTTCTGCAAATGCGAGTGTTGTGGCATGGATTTGACTCCAGTCACAATTGAGATAAAGGAGGAGTACGGATGGTTTAAAGTTATGTGTAAGAAATGCAGGAAGCTAATTGCAAAATGTTTCTCACCTAAGGAAATTTAATTAAAATGGGGTGGTATGTATGGAATTTAATGTCGTTTGGATGGAAGATGGTGAAATAAAGAGAGTAGTTGTGGACGGAGAAAATTACGAGTACACAGTGGGAACAAAAGGTGCTTGGAGAATGCTAATTGCAGATGAAGATAAAAAGGTTGAAAAGGGAAAGCAATACAAGATAAAAGTAAAAGAGGTCATTATCCCACCAGACTCAATTTCAATACCGTGTAGTTGCATGAGAAATGCCTTGGGTTTTGTTGAAGCCACAGGAAAATTTGGAAGACCTGGACTGATTGAAGAGGGTAGAAAAATTGACTTTGTTGTTTTTACGGCAATTGAAGACGGTGAAATAAAGAACGGAGATTTGTTGGGAGTCATCAACGTCTTTCCAGTGATGATTACAAGATTTGCAAAGAAACCTGAGATTAAAAAATGATTCTATGGATGCTTAATTTGAAGATTTGATACGTAGACTTATTTTTCATCTAAATTAAATTCTCAACAAATTCGTTAATAACTTCGTTGAGCCTTTCAGGCTGCTCAAGCATGATCATGTGTCCTCCATCTAAAACAACTAACTTTGATCCCTCAATCTGTTTATTCAGAAATTCCGAATACTTTACTGGAGTGAGTCTGTCTTTGTTTCCGACTATGATGAGAGTTGGCATATCAATTCTTATTTTACCATTTTTATAATCATCAAGTAAGTCAAACTTGTCGCAAATCTCCAAATCCCTCAACAATACCTTCGAGTTTTCAAGAAAAGCCTCCTTAATTTCCTCAAATTCTCCAACCTTTCTATCAAAAGCCATGTTTACAATTGTATCAACAGCCTTTTTAGGGTTATTTCTCAATTCTTCAAGCAAAGTTGGTAGAACTCTCAACCTGACTCCCGTACCTACTAAAATGAGGGCTTTAACGATTTTCTTGTGATTCAAGTACACCTTTTGTACTATTGCACCTCCTAAGCTGTGCCCCACAAAGATTGCTTTGTCCAGGATTTTCTTCACGGCTTCTGCCACATAGTAAGCGTAATCATCAACTGAATTTATCTCCAATTCATAACTTTGCCCATGATTCGGAAGATCAATGGCATAACCACCAACACCTTTAAGCTGGTAGCTCCACAGCTTTGCATCACACCCAGAGCCGTGAACATAAACGATTGGTAGGTCTTTGCCCCTTAAGAAAGAAATCTCTACATCGTTTACATTAACTAAAACCTCGGAAACCATGCAAATTAAGATATGACTAGGATAAAAATATTTGGGAAAATGTAAAATAAGTATAAAACTAAATGCTACCATGAGTTTCACAGGCAAAGCTTTGATGATCGATTTGAGAAATAAAGGTTTTGAAGAGGTTGAAGTTGATGAAAGCTTATACGCTAAATACGCTGGTATTGTTGGAATCGCATATCACTATGCTGAAAGATTTGTTGAGAGTGGAAAAGATTTCGTGATACTCGCTGCTGGCATTCTTACAAATACAAGACTTCCCGGAGCAACCAAAGTTTTGGCCATTACAAAAAATCCCTTGAACAATACATTTGGATTGGCTGTTGGAGGCGGTGCCTTTGCGAAAGACATGAAAAGAGCAGGTTACGATATAATTATTCTGAAAGAACAATCTGAAGAACCCGTTTATTTGGTTGTGTCAGATGATGGAATAAGTATTGAAGATGCGAGCAACTTGTGGGGGAGAGATATTGTTGAGACAACTGATTATTTGAGAGATAAATTTAAGGGAAGTGTTCTATCGATTGGAGAAGCAGGAGAGAGGGGAGTACCGATTGCCCTAACGTTAATCGATGCAGTTCATCATCTCGGCAAAGGCGGTCTTGGAGGGGTTTTGGGGAAAAAGAAGGTTAAAGCAATTGTTGTTAAAGGCAAAAAGGCTGCAAAAATTGCTGAAAAGGAGAAGTTTGAGAAAGAGAGGAAAAAAGTGATCAGGAAAATGAAGAATGACAAGGTTACAAGGTTGTACAGGGACGTGGGAATAATGGCTGTGTGGAGCACTTGGTGGGAGTTGGGATATCTAACTTTCAAAAACAAGTCAATTGTTGCTGACAAAGGCATTATAGATGAGTTTGGAGTGGAGACATACAAGGAAAAAATCAAAAAAAGTAGTATTGGATGCAGTCCTTGTTTATCGCCTTGCAAATCCCTTCTGGAGTTGGAGGTTGATGGTGGGAAGTTGAAGACAAAAGCATCACTTTACTTTGGCGTTGCTTATGAGTTTGGTCTCAAATGTGGGTTGAGGTGTGAGGAGGCGGTGAAATGCCACGATTATGCAAACAGATTGGGCATAGATGCCATGACCTTTGCAGAAGTCTTTGATGCACTGGCAACGTTTTTTGAAGAAGCAAAGATATTTGAGGATGAAATTGGTTTTCCAATAAAGAGGGATGTAGAGACAGTATTAAAACTTTTGAAAATGACAGCAGAAAAAGAGGGTTTGGGCAAATACATTGGATTTGGGTTTAAAGGATTAGAAGAGAAATTTGGAAAGTGGGTGATGAGGGAGGTTGCAGGCATAAAAAACATGGAAATTGTATTTGATCCTCGCATAAGTTTTGGATCGGAATCGTTTGGATTGCTTACAAATCCTAGAGGCGGGCAAGAAGGGCCGGTAACAATAACAGTAGTTCCTGGAAGGAGTGAAGAAAGTTTAAGGAGGTATATGGAAAGAATAGGGGCATCTAAAGAATTGATAGAACAAACTTTCAAAAACGGATTTAACTCAGCTCTGTACACCTTAGCTGCCGAAAACTGGCTCTGGGTGTTGAATGGGCAGGGAATTTGCAGAAGGGAAAGTGTTGCAAGGAGCTTGGATATAAACGTCGTTGCAAGGCTTTTCAGCTATGCAACGGGTATTGAAGTTGATGGTGAGAAGTTGATTGATGGTGCGAGCAAAGCGTTTACGATTGCAAGGAAACTAAACTGTTTGCAGGGATATTCGAGGAAAGACGATTTGCCACCAAAAAGACTGTTCGAGCCGTTGAAGGTTGGCAATGAATATAAGGTATGGAGAGACTACCTAACCGGTGAGGAACTGAGCATAGAAAGAATTGAAGAGATGCTTGAAGATTATTATAGGTGGAGAGGATGGAAAGATGGTTGTCCGTAAGGTCATTACTCTGCTTACCGACTTTGGAGATTTTTATCCGGGAGTAATGAAAGGTGTGATTTTAAGGATATGCCATGGAATAAAAATAGTAGACATAACTCACACGATTGAACCCCAAAACGTTTTACAGGCTGCTTTTTTGTTGTCAAATTATTACAGTTTCTTCGAAGATTCCGTACATCTGGCAGTTGTTGATCCCGAAGTTGGGAGTGGGAGAGAGGGCTTAATCGTTGAAGTTGGAGGAGATGTATTCATAGCCCCCAACAACGGAATTTTGACAACAATTGTGAAAAAAGCCAACAAAATGAAAATCTGGAAAATTGATGAAAGTAGGACATCAAAGGTCACTGGAACTTTATCTACAACTTTTCACGGCAGAGATGTATTTGCAGTTGCTGCAGCTTTTGCAGCCATGAACAAGATTGAAGAGGTAGCTGAACCGTTTAAAGGCAAAGTTGTAAGGCTAAGCGTATTCAATCCTAAGATTGAAGGCAACAAAATAAGGTGTAACGCCGTTTACATTGACAGATTTGGGAATGTTGTGACAGATTTAAAGAAGGAGATAATCGAAAGACTAAATCCAAAAGGTTTTTACATTAAAGAAACATACTTTCCGTTAGTCGAAAAATACGTAGATGTGGGTTTGAACGAGCCTTTATCTTTAATAGGCTCGTTTGGCACGCTAGAGTTTAGTGTTAGAAATGGAAATGCATCCAAAAGGTTTGGGATAAAAAGTGGTGAGTTGGAGGTTGTGTTGTCATGAACGGCAGAATAACGATGTCGGAAAGGATCTTGGCAAAGATGGTAGAGGCTATGAACAAGCACATGCCAAAAAAGAGTAAGAGTTTGAGGGAAATGTTAAACGAAGATATGCCAACGATTAAGGCTAAGGATGGAAACGAATACTTGATTGAGAAGGAGGAGGTGGAATTCATATCCCAATACGTTGATGAGCTCGACTGGGATAGATTCAATTTGCCAATAATTCTTGAGATGAACAAGTTGGGTGAGGAGACTGTTATATACGTCAGAGATAAGCGTCATGCGGAATTTATAAAAAAAGCATTCGGATATGACAGATACGTCAAGGATGTTATGATGTTGTACATGTACGAATTGAAAAGCATACGGAGAAAGTTGAGGACCGCTACGCAGGTAATGTTCAACGTATCGTTAAGGCAGTACTAAATTTTTAAGTTTAATGCCCAATAAGATAGACTTAGTATATTTTTCATGGAGAGGTAACACAAAGAAAGTTGTTGAGGCTATATTCGAAGAATTAAAAGAGTCTAAAGTTAACCTTGTTGAAATAAAACCTAAGAGAAACTATCCGTACATCATCTGGCTTTTGTTATCCTTCATTCCAAACCTTGGTGTTGAGATAGACAGAATTGAATTAACTTCAAACACGATTATCTTGAGCATGCCCAAATGGACCTTTAACTGCCCTCCGATAACATCTTTTTTGAAACAAGTTGAATTGCAAGGCAAAACAGTCTATTTGGTTATAACGTATGGTGGATTCGACGAAAAGAGGTATGCTAAATATTATGCAAACAAAATTAAAAGGTTAGGTGGAAGTGTGGAAGGAATTTTGCTCATAAGACGAAGTGAGGTTGAGCGAAGTAAAGAAAGAATTGTGGAATTCGTTAAAAAGTTGCAGGTTGTAAACAAAAGCGTTAAAATGTACAAAGAATAGTTTAAAATATGGTCAAGCATATCGGTATTGTTGCTTGTAGCTCAGAAGGGGCAGCTTTGTGCTATCGCACCATTTGCTTGGAAGGAGCTAAATTTTTGGGAAAGCATGCACATCCAGAAATAACGATGCACAACCATCCTTTAAGCGAATACATGAAGTACATTGAAGTTGGAGATTGGAATGGAGTTGCGGAGTTGATGGTTTCTTCAGCAAAGAAGGTTGCAAAAGCTGGAGCGGAGTTTGCGATATGCCCCGACAACACAATCCATAGAGCATTTGATTTTGTTGTTGAAAAATCACTGATACCTTGGCTACACATTGCGGAGGAGGTTGCAAATGTGGCTAAGCAGAATGGATACAGGTGCGTTGGAATTTTGGGAACGAAGTACTTGATGGAGAGCCAAGTTTATCCCGAAAAGCTTGATAGGGTTGGAATTGAATACAAGATTCCCGAAGAGAAAGGTAGGGAACAGATTAACAAGATAATCTTTGATGAGCTTGTCAAAGGTATCTTTAAGGCACAATCTTTAAACTACTTCGTTGAAGTCATTAAAAAGCTGGAAAAAGAGGGTTGTGATGCTGTTGTTTTGGGCTGTACGGAGATTCCATTAATCGTTACACCAGAGAGCTCCCCTTTACCAACTCTGGATTCGACAAGAATACTGGCTAGAGCTGCTCTAAAAAAGGCTTTGGAGTAATTAAAAATTTAATTCTTGAATCGTAATCCATCTCGATGTATGTAATAAAGCCATTTGACCCTTGGAGATCAAAGCTTTGTACATGCCCACCAAAGTACTCGTTTAATCCATACACGGGCTGTCAGCACAACTGTTTGTACTGCTATTCAACCTATATCCCGAATTTTAGAAATTTGAGGCTGAAAAAAGACTTGTTTAGGAAAATCGTCAGAGATTTAGAGAAATTGCCGAAATATGCACTGATTTCGATGTCTAACAGCTCTGATCCTTACCCAATTGTGGAGAAAAAATACAGAATAACAAGGAAATGTCTGGAAATTTTTAAAGAGTACGATATTAGACTACTTATTGTTACTAAAGGAGATACAGTTGTCAGGGATGTTGATTTGATGTCTGAAATGAATTCTGCCGTGAGCATCACGATAACTTGCGATGATAAAACAGCGAAAATTTTGGAGTCAAACGCGCCAACAACCGAAAAGCGGATTGATGTAATTAAAGTGATAAAAGATGCTGGCATTCCAACGGTTTTAAGGCTAGATCCAATAATGCCATTCATAAATGAAGACGCTCTCTGGTTGATTGAAAAATGCGAGCCTGATCATGTAGTATCTTCAACTCTAAAGTTGAGATGGGACTCATTTAAACGAATGGTTTCTGCATTTCCGCATCTTAAAACAAAGTATGAGGAGTTGTATTTAGAAGGAGAAAAGGTTCAAAACTACTTTTACTTACCAAAAGACTACAGGATAAGGTTGTTATCTAAGGTTAAAGAAAAATGTGAAGAGTTGGGGATAAGCTACGCATTTTGTAGAGAAAATATTGAGTTTAAAGCAAAGAGTTGTGATGGAAGTCATTTGATCTGTTAAATTTTTAATTAAAATCTTGAACTTCTGTACTCCTCATACCTTCTCCTCGCCTCCTCTGCCTCCTTTGTCATTCCAAGCTTCTCATAAGCTTCACTGACATGCTTCCACCACGCTTTGTCTTCTTCAGCCTCCTTTAGGCAATACTCCAAATACTTCTTATAAGCTTCCTTAGCCCTTTCGTGCTCACCTAACTCCTCATAAGTTTTAGCAACATCTTCCCAAAACACTCCCTCCTCTTCAGCCTCCTTCAAGTAGTATTCCAACGTCTTTTGTAAAGCCTTTCTTGCTCTTCCCTCATCAATCTCTTTCCACAGCTTTGCAACATCCTCCCAATACCAAGGCTCATCCTCAGCATACCTCTCCAAGCATTCTGCTGCTTTCTTATTATCTCCAGCCTTCTTCCAGAACTCATAAGCTTCTTTCCAATAGTAAGACTCATTCTTCTGCTTTGCAAGCATCTCGTAAAGTTCGGCAGCCTTGTCGTACTTCTCAGCCCTCTCAT
Organism: Archaeoglobales archaeon; assembly: GCA_003662995.1. Lineage (GTDB taxonomy): Archaea > Halobacteriota > Archaeoglobi > Archaeoglobales > Archaeoglobaceae > B5-G16. The sequence continues at coordinate 8,429 of QMZC01000030.1, read as the reverse complement.
AACACCAAGCTGCCGATTCGAGCATTTCAGCTTTTATGTAGCATTCCGCCGCTTTTAAGTAGTTGTTCTGCTTCTCGTACTTTCTCGCCGCAGCCCTGTAATTCTTGGAATTTTCTAAGCTTTTTGCCGATCTTAACCTTTCGCTAAAGCTTAAATCTGGTTCAGAAATCCACCACAAGCTAAAGATTGCAGCGATTATGTACAAGGCAATTACGTACGCGACGTGTAATGGGTTGCTCCACACGTAGCATTGGTATGCTGCGTAGCATGACGTTAGTAGTGCTACTAATGTTAATAGAGAGTACCTGGACTTTGCGTACACCAAAACTCCAAACATTATTGCAAACAAAATCGCCAAACTCAAAAACCCCAGACCTAAAACAAGTCTTATAAGGAAGAGTATGCCAAAGTAATAGCTAATTGCCACGGCTATAGCTAATATTAATACAACAAAGCCCACAATGACCGCTGTAAGCTTGTCCATGGTTTTAGATGTACTTTAATCTTTTAAGCTTTTCTATCAAATTGGTTAATTTATCTAATAGCTCCACAATTTCCTTCAAGTTCTGAGTGTCATCTGCATTTCCCAACTTCAAAGCTAAATTTGATATTGCATTTCTAAGTATCTTTTCAAGTTCATCAGATTGAACTTGAGCTGTTTGTTCAGCATGTTCAGCCTTTCGAACTTTATCGTTTTGGCTTGTTTTAACGTGCTCTGATTGAATCTCACCCTCAAACACAACATCCCTCTTACATGATGGGCAGAAAATCCTATCTTTGTCTTTGAATAAGGGTACTTTGCATTCAGGACAGTAGTAAGACAACATTTTTGCTCCTTTGTATAACAATTCAACAGCTTCCGAAATTTTTTTATCCTCCACGCTTTCAACTTATCAGGGCTATATTAAAAATTTTTCAGGTGATGCGCATGACAAAAAAAGTACCTGATAGTGTGTTAGATGCTCTGGATAGAATAATACAGGACGATACAGTTCCGAGAAATGTTAGGAGGACGGCAAGTGAAATTAAAGATAGCTTGTTACATGGCGAAGATAGTTTAGCCATAAGGGCAGCATCAGCAATCTCTACGCTTGAAGAGATTGCTTCAGACCCAAATCTGCCGATGCATGTAAGAACGTTAATCTGGAACGTATCAAGCCAGTTGGAAAGAATTTCCGTTGAAGATTGATTTGGCTGATGAATTGATAGAGAAGGAGCTGTTAAGGAAATCCATTCATTTCCTCAGTTTGGGTTATATCCCCCTCTACCTAACTTTTGGAAAAAGCATCACGCTTACTGTGGTTTTATCCTTAACTGCCTTTGCTTTAATTCTCGAGTTGGTCAGGCGTAAATTTCAGGTTTTACCAAAATTATTGCTGAGAGATTATGAGGCTAAGGGCTTAGCAGCTTACGTCTATTTTGGCATTTCTGCATCTATTGTCACAATCATCTTTCCAATGGAGGCTTGTATCGTTGCAATTGTGGTTGGTTCGTTAGGTGACGGTGTTGCTGGTATATTCAAATCTTCAAGCCTCCAAGGGTATTCTTCTATCGCGATGCTCATAGCTTCATTTTCGTTTTTGCTATTTCTTACATGCTGTGCAGATTTGTTGCTATTTTCAGCATTGATAGCATGTGTTGCAGGTGTGTTGGCTGAAAGAATTCAGAAAATTGGGAAATACTACATCAATGACAACCTGAGTGTTTCAATTGTTTCAGCATTAACTTACCATTTATCTATTTGCTTTTTTTATTATTTTAAATTATCTACTTAACCTACCTAAACGCTTTGATTGTGATTTTTTGATTTAATTGACTAATAATGTAAATCTATGAAGACTAAAAAAGAAAGATAAAACGTTCTAAAGCAAAATAAAGCTTTAACAGTATATTAAATCAAATTATTAAAAAGTTTTGTTATATTTAATGAGTTCCAAGGTTTGAGTGGTGATGGAGATGAAGTGGAGAAAGGTGTTTGCATTGTTGATGGCATTGGTGCTGGCAACAGGTGTTGTTGCCGCAAGCCCGGATGGATGGAAGGAGAAATTTGAGAAATTAAAAGAGATGCATGCAAGGGACAAGGCAAGACTGCACAACCACTTTGGAATAGTGGTAAATGAGGACACATTTGATGAGGCAAAGAGGTGGTTGTTGGCGAGTGCTGATTTGGCCATAGCATCAGTAGTATCAATAGAAGAAAAAATAGAGAACAGCAATTTAACTGCTGAAGAGAAGGAGTTGTTGTTGAGCGAATTGGATGAGCACTTGGCAGACTTGCAAACAGCAAGAGAGCATATTGAAAGTTCTACAACAATTGAGGAATTGAGAGAGGCCGGTAAGGAACTTAAGCAGGCTTGGATTGAGACTAAGGTGACGTTAAAAAAGGCTTTGGCATTCAAGTGGATTGGAGTGTTGCAGAGGATGGTTGACAAGGGTGATATTGTTGAGGAGAGGGTTAATGAATTGATTGAAAAATTCCAGAGTGAAGGGAAGGATACCACAGAACTTGAAAAATGGCTTGAGAAATTTAATGAAGATAGAATGAGGGCACAAGAAAAGATAGATGAAGCAAAGGAGAAGATTACTGAAATTGATAACAACAAACAAGCAAATAAAGCTTTAAAGGAAATAAATGAGGCGCTAAAGAATGCTGTGAAGTATACAAGAAACAGCTTTGTGAGGTTGAAACACATCATAAGAATGATAAATAGCTTTGAAAGTGGTAGTGTTGAGTTGGAGGGTAAAGGTGTCTTGGATGCTGTTTGTGAAGGATATGCTGAAATTCAGGGTAAAGGAATGGTGATGATTAGGGGTGAAGGAAATGTAACCATAACACCAAAGGATGCAGTGGTTTCAGTTACTGGGGTTGGAAGTAAAATCGAGAATAACGATACAGTAACGTTCTCAGGAGAGGGCAAGGTTGTTGTTAAGGGAGACGACATCCATGTTACTATTGAAGGAAAGGGACTGAGAATTCATGCAGTTGGTGCTGGAACTGCTTATTTGGACGGAACGGGGACCTACAAGGTTAGAGGTGTTGGCAACATTACAGAAGGTGAATGGAGTGGAGAGGTGAATTACGGAGAAGAATAATTGAGGAATAATAATTAATAATAATTTTTGTAATTTTTTCTTCTTTTTTAAACCTCGAAATACTATCAAGAAATAATAAAAATTGGAAAAATCACTTCAGCTTTGAAATTACCTCCTTTCCAATCAGTTTAATTGACTTCTTCTTGTCTGGACCGATTGGGCTGCCAGCAACAACCTGCGTAACTCCAGCCTTTGAAAGTTCATTAACCCTCTCAATCACATCATCAGGTGTACCGCTGATTGAGAATATATCAATCATCTCATCTGTAACAGCCTTAGCAACTCCAGGCCAGTCACCCTTTGTGAATGCTGCATTTAGAGCATCTCTGACCTTGTTTACCGCCTCATCTGACAAACCATGTCTCTGCAAAACAACATCTGGGCTTCCAGCAACAATGAAAGCAACAACTATTCTTGCAGCATTTCTCGCATTATCTCTATTCTTGTCAACACTCATCGACGCATAAGCTACTGTATCAAACACATCTCTACTCTTACCAGCCTTGCTCAATCCAGCGTCGATGTTACCCTTAGCCTCCTCGAAGTCCTTTGGATGTGAGGCGTTAATCAAAACACCATCTCCAATTTCAGCAGCCAATTGCAGCATCTTTGGCCCTTGCGCTCCAATGTAGATTGGAATTTCGCCAGTCTTAAAGCCCAATCTCGCCCCATTAAACTTGAAGATTTTTCCATCGTATGTAACGCCTTTACCAGCATGTAACTGCCTTATAATTTCAACAGCCTCTCTCATTCTCGCCAATGGCTTCTCCCAAGCAATACCTATTCTGTCAAAAGTTACCTTATCTCCAGCACCAATACCCAATACTGCCCTACCACCACTAATCTCGTTAATTGTCCCGATGGCTGAGGCAGTCAAAGCAGGATTTATGTGGTACGGATTCGTCACGCCGGGACCAAGCTTAATAGTTCTCGTTCTCAACGCCAACAACGTTAACATAGAATAGACATTCCTGTTGTTGTAGTGGTCTGTTATCCAAACGTGGTCAAAAGCGTTGTCCTCAGCCAGTTGCACATAGTACTCAAGCTCGTAGTATTTCATGTCGGGAACAAACTCGATACCAAACTTCATTTTTCCACCCGTTATCAATTATGATATTTACACAAATAACACTTTCGATTTTGTTGAATTGAGTATTCTGCTCTCAGTTGGACTGCTTGGAAAGAATTGAGTTTAGAGTATGAAGAGTGGAGAAGATCTGATATTGCTTATCCAAAAACAAATTTTAAGCCCAACATTAAAATTACATAAATCAATCAGAAAAGTAATAATAGTATTCCCCTTTACTCTTCTGCTCTCTGTCAAGCCTCGAATCCAACTTGTTTACCCTTGGCCTTTTAGTCTCTTCATCTCTCCTGAACGTTATGTTCAAATTGGACAAAAACAGATTCATCCCTTTCCTCATTCCCATAGGTTTCTTAGCAATTCCTTTTTTCCCAGCCTCACCCTGAAACACCATCAATCTGTCGCTAATCATGTCTATTAAGTAGATGTCGTGGTCAACAACCAAAACAGCCTTTGATTCGTTCAAAGCAAACCTCCTTATAATTCTTGCCACCTCTGTTCTCTGCTCAACATCTAAATGGGCTGATGGCTCATCCAACAAATACAGATCAGCATCCTTAAGCAAACATGCGATGATTGCTACTCTTTGCAGCTCCCCACCACTCAATTCATCTACGTTTCTGTCCATCAGATCTTCAAGTGATAACGGCTTCAAAAACTCGGTTTTGTAATATGATGAATCGATTGCAGGATTGATTTTCCTTAAAAACATCCCAACCTGCATGTTTACGTCAGCCTTGATGTATTGCGGTTTATAAGACACTTTAATGTCCAAATCGATTTTTTTCTCATCATCCTCAATTACCCCAGCCAAAACCTTAACGAAGGTTGACTTGCCAGTCGCATTTGGTCCAACTACACCAAGAACCTCAGCCGTTCTTATTTCACCATCCTCAACAAAGAGCTTGAAGTTTTCGTAGGTTTTTGTGAATGATGGATATTCAACCAAAACCCTCTCCTCAACACCTTCTCTCGGCTGAAAAATCTCGAATTCTATCGGTTTATCCCTTATTCTTATGTTCTCTTCAGCCAAATAACCCCTCAAGTATTGATTTATTCCTACTCTCACACCTTTAGCATTCGTTATCACACCGTATACTCCAGCTTCACCATAGCTTATGTGGACGAAGTCTGCTAACATGTCTAGGATTGCTAAATCATGTTCAACAATCAAAATTGGCTTTTCTAAGGCTTTTTCCCTAATAACCTTTGCAACGTTAATTCTTTGATAGATGTCAAGATAAGAAGTAACTTCATCCAAGAAGTAAAAATTAGCATCCCTCATCAAACATGCGGCAATCGCTATACTTTGCAACTCCCCACCACTCAACTCATCTACGTTTCTGTTAATGCAGTTCTTCAAATTCAGCTTTTCAATCATTTCATCTAGGATGTTTAATTCATCAGCCCTCTCAAGCAAATCTTTAACTCTGCCTTTGTAAACTTTTGGAATTGCTTCGATGTACTGTGGTTTTTGACTCACTTTTATCTTGCCATCAGCTAAATTTTTTAAGTAATCCAGCAATTCTGTCCCCGCAAACCTATCAAAGATTTCATCCCAATCGGCATCTTCTTTCCCCAAATTTGGTTTGAGCTGTCCAGACAAAATTCTGACTGCTGTGGTCTTTCCTGTGCCGTTTGGTCCAAGCAATCCAACAACGTAACCCTTTCTTGGAATTGGCAAGTTGTACAAAACAAAACCGTTTACACCGTATCTGTGAACTTCTTTACCTTCTAACTCTTTCGGTAATCCAACAATTGAGATAGCTTTAAACGGACACTTCTTGATGCAAATGCCACATCCCACACACATCTCTTCAGAAATAACGGCTTTATCGTTGATAACTACAGTCTCATCTCCCGTCCTAACCTTTGGACAGTACTTTAAACATTCATGACTGCACTTCTTCGGCTGGCACTTGCTTTTGTCAACCACAGCAATCCTAAACTCCATGTGGCATCACTTATTAGGCGTTCAACAGCAACGTCCAAGAAATATACCAGCTCGAAAAGCACAAAAAGGATATGACTCCCCAATCTTTATTCTCCAGCTCCACATCAAACTTTGGCATCAAAAACTTGTGAATGTAAATAACAAAAACCAAAATTACTATTCCCAAAGGATGTCTCTTTGTCAAAGTTCCTAAAACGGCAAATGAGATTATACCTGCCACGAACCCCAAAAAGATTGGGAGTAGGGTTTTTACTATATCCTTCCTGTGTTCCTCCCCAACCGTACTTGCCATTTTACCACCTTATACGAACGTCGGTCTAGTTGATAGCAACTTTGGTAGGCAAAGCCTCTTAAATGGTTTTCCTTTACATTCTTGTTTAACCAAATCAACAAGTTCTTCAATTTTCATCTTTACCTTTTTCTGTTCTTTCTGCGTTGATTTCTTCCTTATCGTCACCATCAACGTGTTTTCTTTCATCTCCTTTTCCCCAACAACAACAATGTATGGAATCCATTCAGTTGCAGCATCCCTTATTTTCTTAGCCAAAGTCTCATCTCTGTCATCAACATCAACCCTTATGTTTTCCCTTTCAATTTGATTGGCGATGTTTAAAGCATAATCGAGGAATTTTTCTGAGACAGGAATGATTCTGACTTGGGTTGGTGAGAGCCATACTGGTAGCATAGGTAATTTTCCATTCTCCATCATGAAGTATGCTTTTTCCAACAAAGCGTACATGACCCTTTCAATCGCTCCACTCGCTGAACAGTGTAATATAAAAGGTTTCTTTTTGCTTCCGTCCTCATCAACAAAGTCTATGCCATACCTTTCAGCGTTCTCTACATCAATTTGCACAGTTGACAAGGCTGAGGCTTTATCCAAGGCATCCACAAAGTTAAATTCGAATTTTAATACAAAGTAGAAAAATCGTTGGTCCCACATCTCGATGAGTATCGGCTTTCTTAAAACTTCAACCAAGCTATGCACGAAATTTTTATTTTCCTCATAAAAATCCCTTGTAATTCTGATCGCCACCTCATAATCTTCCGGATCAAGTCCAATATCCTTTAAAACATCAATTGAAAGTCTATACTGATTGAAAAATTCTTGCTTAGCTTGCTCCATATCTTTTGTTATTGTATGCATATCTGGCATTGTGAATGCCCTAAGCCTTCTTAAACCAACTAACTCGCCTCTCTGCTCTTTTCTGAAAGAGTATCTTGTCAATTCATACATCTTTAGCGGTAGATTCTTGTAGGTTATCGTCGCATCACTGCTCATTAAAAATTGGCCAAAGCAGGCAGCAAACCTCAAAAAGAAGTCTCTCTTATCTCCCTTTATTATGTACTGTCTTGCAGGAAATCTTTCTAAATATTTTCTCAAGGTTGGATGGTTTCTGTCGTACATTATCGGCGTCTCGACCTCCATTGCCCCATATTCAATGCACTTCTCAGTCACAAACGTTTCGAGCAGGCTTTTTATCAGCCTACCTTTTGGATAATACCTCAAATGTCCAGAATCGCTTGCCTCTTCATAATCTGCAATCTGCAACCTTCGCATGTATTCGACGTGTGGAGGAATTCTGTCAACAGCCCTCTTTTTGGCGATTTCGTAATTCACAAACTTCTCGAGTTTTTTGTAGTTGCTAAAATCAAAGTTTTCAATCTCAACCAATTCACCGTCTGGCTTTAAGATGTACCAGTAACTCTTAACCTTCTCCTCAGCCTTTAAAGCTTGGGTTACGTCCTCTTCGATGCCCTTAATCTCCCTCGAAAGTTCACTCAATGGATGCCCCTTACAAGAAATCTTAAACGCCTTATACCACCCAAATGGGGAGCGGTGAACCTCAAATTCATCCAATTCATTTAACTTTGCCTCAAACAATTTTAACAACGAAACTCCCTTGTCGGCATCTGCCAAGTTTAATGAAAGATGGGCGTATGGATAAATTAGAACTTTGTTGACGTTAACCTTTCTTGCAACATTCACAACCTCATTAACAGCCCTCTCAACAACCTCCTCATCATCTTCCTTCTCGACAGCAGTAAATACAACTAAGACCTCATCAATCCTCTCTCCTTTCCCACTATACTCTTCTGCAAGCTTGGTCTTCTTTTTAACCTCATATTCCATGTAATCAGCATGAATTAGTAAAAGTTTCATGGATTTTCGCAAAAAGGGGAGAAACTTAAATTTTTCTGTAATTTGTGCAATAAATTTGATTGCTCACAACCTTTTAATAAGTCGGGTAAAGTATTGTTATGGATTTAAATGCTTTAGAATTGGCGAGGAAAATT
>QMZC01000029.1 GCA_003662995.1 Archaeoglobales archaeon | reverse complement strand
AATCTCGTTTGTTATGTCCTTTAATCCCTGCAAGAACGTAGTGTATTGTACTTTTAGTAGATGCAATCAACTCTTTAGTGCCCAACTTAAGGTATTTAGTTTTATGTAACTTCCAGAGTGCATCAAGTATTTTTAAGTTTCTAAGAGAATTGTTTTCTTTTTTGTAGAAGTTAAACCAGAATTCTCTATAAAATTTTCCTTGCGGGGGGGGGCGATGTTCATTCAAAAGTTCAAAAGCTTTGCAAAAGCATCTCTCAATCTCATCAAACACTTCAGATTCGTCGTATCTGTCTGGTTCATCATCCATTAACCCATAAATCTCATAAGCATTACGCACAAGCTTTGACACCTCTTTTGAGGTGGTATCATCAAAATTCTTCAATGTGAGCATGTTGAAGACTTCATCTTCAAGAAGCTCATTCTCCCGTCTATCATTGTAAAACCAAACTTTTGCATGATGCTTCGCCAATCTTTTGACAATCGACCCCTCCATCCTACCACTCAGAACATCATAAATCTTTTACCAAGTTCTTTTGCTTTTAGCCAATAATTTTTCAAAAGTTCCTCGGTTTTCTGCGGGTCTCTATTGTGGTAGTATCCTGCTCTGCTAAGTATTATGCCCAATTGAATGCCATTGAGTTTACTCCTAACTTTAATTATCTGCTGTTTTAAAAAAAGGTTTTGAGACAAAAGCAAGCCGAATGTATTCTGGTATATTCTTGCGAGAAAAATAATACCACCACTTCGCTTGAAGTTTTGCTTGTTTGATGGGTAAATTGTCGTTGGATAAGGTGTAAATTTCCTTAAACATTGTTTCTAAGTTTCTAAAAATTAGTTTCTCAGCTTCTTTCCTAATTTGTACTTCAAAATTGAATATTTCAGTGATTTGGTTGTATTTGTAATCATCTAGAAGAGAGTGAAGAAAATAGCAGTCTTTGATTAGCCTACCAATCCTTTCACTTTCCGAAAATCCAATTTCTGTAGCCATTTGAATTGCACTTTTCTCCAACCTCTTGAAATCTCGCTGATCATGGGCAATCCATATGTCATTGTGGAGAGCAGCAACATCTCTAACACTAAATTCAGTCAGCATAACACCTCCCTGAGAATTGTTTTGGGTTGCAAGAGACTTTAGAGTAATCAAATCTTAGAACATCACGCCAGGATATTCGCCCCCCCGCAACCCACATCACCTTCCAATATTTAGTAAGGTATTCAACACTTTTCTTAAAATCTCGCCTGTTATGGGATTTTCCTGCCTGAACTAAATAGTAGGTAGTCCTTAAGCCAGCATTGAAATCCACTTTTATTTTTTGCTGCTGAAAGATGGTGTAAATGCATATTAGAGCTCGCTTAAACTCGTTCTCGTCTTTTGAATAGAATAATTTCCACCATTTTGAATGTAACTCAGCCTGCCTTTTTGGCTGATTTTCCTTAAGTTGTGAGTATATAAATCCAAAGTTATTTTTGATGTAATAATCAAAAACTTCAAGGATATAATTTTCTGGCTTATACCCCAGCATTTTGTCGACTTTTTCAAAATCTCCATCATCAAGCACACCATATATTTCATAACTTTGCCTTATCTTTCTCGCTATTACATCGTGGTTCTGTGTGCCTGGTTTTGTGAGCATTAAAAGTTTCTTAGCTCTTTCCTCAAGCTCGTCATATTTCCTTTCATCGTCAATAAACCAAATGCTCGCATGCACTTCTGCAATCTTTTTGAAGTCTGTAGAGGACATAACTCACGCCCCCCCGCCGGTTTCTGGATAAATACTCTTCAACCCATGCTTTGATGTTCTCGCTTGTTATGCTGGGCCAGTAAGTTGTACAATCAAAAATTAGCTCAGCATTTCTCATCTGATACATTGGCCCACCAGAGAGTCTTTTCTCTCCCCCTGTCCTTATGCACACATCTATATTTGGAACTTCCAAAAAATCATCCAATTTCCCACCATTTTCCAGTGCACATCTGACAGCCCTTTTGAGCTCTTCTCCATGATCGTATGCCAAAAGAATGTATGCTCTCTTTTTAACCTTCCCCTTTTTGCTGAATTCTTCAACCTCTCTCCATTTTTGAACAAAGTCCTTTCCGCCCATCTCTTCAATTCTGTCCATTTCCCCCACAGTTAATATCTGAATGTTTTTATTCTCGGGTTCTTTTATCCATTTATTGCAAAAATCGAGCATGGCATCCATGATGGGTTTTAGCTCTTGCCAAGGTCTTCTGTTCAAGTTATCCAGGGATAAGCCGTAAATCACGATATTTTTGGCGGGAAATTCTTTTATTACTTTGACAACCTTTTCTGCACCGGTTACATAAGCTTGAAACAATAGCCTATAGTAGATTCTCTTGATATCCTCTTGTAACGGGATGTTGAATAAAGAGAGGTTATCAGGATTCGTTATCTTATCAACACCATTCTCAACAAACGCTTTAATTCTGTTATCTACGCTCTCAGCCAGCTTTGAAGGGTTTAGATCAAGTAGTTTTTTATAAATTCTTTTTTCTTCAAGATATAATTCTATTAGCAAATTTTTCTTTGCCTCTCTTCTGTTTCCGTCAATTATGAAAAAAGAGGTGTTGATTTTAGAATCTGATATGATTTCACCTCCGTGGATATCCCACCTAAACTATTCTCATCTGGAATTCAGTTTCCGAACTATACTTATACTTAAACTTACATTAACTAATACTAGGTTGTATATTTATAATTTTTACCATTTGACACATTTGACACAATCGACACTTTAATATTATTTAAAAAATTTTGTAAAGATTGTATATTGTTGCAGTAATTTAATGCATCCAAAGGTTGAACCTACAAACTTTAAGCAACAATTGACGTGGATGAATATTTATCCACAATTTAAAAATATATCTTTCTTTAAGGTTAAGAAGCATGCCAAACACAACACTAATGATGGATGCAAATGCGAGGTACGCAGCATGTAAATTAATAAAAAAAGAAGGTCTTACCCCACAAACATTTCTCGAAGAAATAGAAAATAACGAAGACCTTCTCAAAAAATACCAAAAGGAAGTGACAAATACTTATATAGAGAACGCAAAATGGAGTGCTCTTTTCGGACAAACCCTCTTCGAAGAAACAGAGGAACCAATAGACCTCGTGGTATTTGTATATAATATAGACAACAAAAAAGAGAACACTGGAACCACATAAAGAATGCCATAACAGAAGCAGGAGGATATGTAATAGAAAAACTAAAACCACATGCAGAATTGTATGCATGCGGAGTGGATAAGAAACACTGGATGGAAAAATTCCCTCAACTAAAAAAACTGGAGCAACCAGAAGCCAGCAACAGAGCTATATTCTTCTATGGATATCAACAAGAGATAGGAGAAGATCCTGATGTATACAAACTCAGAGATGTTGATTATTTCATAAGAGCCTCTCAACTGAGATATTCTGGAATGTACTTTCCAGCACTAAGAAACGCGTGCTTTATAATACTAACACACCCCCCCTTACTATACGATCCAAGAGAATTAGCACGAACACTCATACAAACAAAAAGAACAGACAGAGAACACAACAAAATAAATATCTATGAAGACCCGACAATATACGAAGAATGGCTGGACCTCCTCGAGCAAAATCCAAAGGCAATTATTACCACACTCTCAAGACCCCCAAAAGTGGTTGAACTCCAAAAAAGAAAAATACAATCGAAATTTAAATTTTAGCATCCCCAAAAATTTTGAATCTCAACCAATTGATCCCAAATCTCATCAATTCCACATCGTCTTGAATGTCAATTTCAACATCAAGTTTGTTCAACAGCTCATTCTCCTTAACAAACCCTCTAAACTGATCAACATCAAAACATGCCATATAAACAAGTTGGATTTCTTCATCATTCAGCCTTTTACCGGATTTGTGCTTGCTTGAAATCAACTCCATGAACAAATCGTTCATCCTGTTATATTCATTTACTTCCTGATCTTCCAGCCAATCTTCAACCGTCCACTCCTTATCCTCATCAAACCCCTTACAATGCTCCTCCCTCACAATGTAGTAGTATTCTTCATCTCTCAGTTTAATCCTCGCAAGCGGATACAAACGGCATGAACTTGGTCTGTCTTTGTAAACCAAGCAACCCTTATCAGCTACAAATGGACACGTCAAATCATCCCTCATCTTTAGCACAACTACTGGCAAACCAGTTTTAAATCCGACGTGCCAAGTGGTATATTTCTTTAAAAATTCAGTTGAAGTCAATTTCAACCGATTTTTTAGCCTTATGATGTCGTAGGGGGTTAAGAAGAGATTCAAATCGTAGCAGCATCTGTTGAAGCATTCTATGTTTTTGTGACACAGAAACTTGAATTTATCACTTAACCTCAACATCTCCAACATGGGGATAATCTGAATGAATGACTTATACGTTTTCTGTTTGTAGCTTAAAACACAACTGAATTATACAAAAAGTCCAAGTAAGGGTTATGAAGAAATTAAAGGTTACTCTAGATGAGTTCGAGGATTGGTTAAGGGAGAGGGGCTACAACTCGATGATGGGTGAAGACAACTTCAAGCTGTTCCTAAACATTGGCTTGGCTGGTTTGTTTTTCTCCAACAGCTCATTGCTCTTCAACTACATATTCAGCAATCTCGGCTTACCATCAGAGAGACTTGCTGACAAAATTAAGTTTGAAGTCGGAAAAAAAGTTAAGGAAATAAAAGCCGACAAGTTTAATTTGGAATTGGTTTTAGAGCTTGCATGATAATCCACAATGAAGAACTGTACAACAAGTTTCATGTGTTTAAAGATAGGATTGATGCTGGAGACAAGCTTACCGATTTTATTTTGAATTTTAAGGAAATATCTGCAGGATCGGAAATCGTTGCCATCCCCGCAGGAGGGGTTCCTGTAGCTTCAAAGATGGCTGAAAAACTGGAGTTGAAATTAAAAGTACTATTGGTATCAAAAATTCTTTTTCCGTGGACTAGTGAGGCAGGATTTGGTGCATTAAGCATGTTCGGTGATTTTGAGATAAACAAACAGGCAATTCAATATTATGGGATTGATGACGAAACAATTGAGGAGCAATTGAGAAAAACAAGGACTAAAATTGAGAATAGAATGAAAATCATCCCAAAAGAGTGTTTTATTGAGAAAGGAAATGAGACTTTCATCGTTGATGATGGTTTGGCATCGGGATACACAATGTTGGTGGCTTTAAAAAGTGCAAGAAGGTTTTACAACAGGGTATACGTTGCAATACCCACCGCATCGTCGCACGCCATCAACTTACTTTCCAGCAAATGTGATGAAATCTTTTGCTTAAATTTAAGGGGTAAGTATCCTTACGCCGTTGCTGATGCTTATATCGAGTGGCACGATGTTGGTGATGAGGAGATGATTGAATTCTTGAGGTGTTAATCTATCTCTTCAACCTCCAAAACTTGTAGAGGAATTCTTTTTAACCTCTTTCCAATCTCATACTTGGCAATTTTTGCTGCATGCTCTTCGTTTTGAGCATTAAACACCCTCATCTCAAAAATTAATCCCACCAAAGCCATCTCCGCCACCATAAAAACGCTTTTTAACGATTCTCCGCATTTGGGGCATTCTGTATCTCCAACGTCTATTTCAACAAAATCCAAGTCAGGGCTTAACTTTTTTCCAGCCTCGGCAACGGCTATATTCATCGCATCCTCAACACTTCTCGCTTTCTTAACAATCCAAGCTCCCTGCAACACTACAAGGTAGTTCGGCATCCTAACCACCGAACAGCTTTTTGAAAAAGCTATCTTTCTTTACCCTATCTTTTACTTCTCTCTTTTGCTCTCCCTTTGCTTTCTTCACCTTTTTGCTTTTTTCTTTTCTCTCTTTATCCTTGACTATGCTTATAGATGCCCCACCATGTCTACTCTTCCTGATTCTAACCTTAACAATAATCGGCTTCTCCAATTCAGGACTCACAACCATTGCTGTGCCTGGGGGTAACCTTTTTACTTCATCAACCATTTCAGCCGTCAAACCCTCAACACCCTTCTTTATCGCATTAACATCGTTTGGATTCGTAACTCTTAAAATTATCTGGGTGTTGCATTGACTGATTACATTTTTGTCAACCCTAGCGGGTCTTTGACTGATAACCATCAATCCTAACCCAAACTTTCTACCTTCACTTGCTATTGTCCTCAAAATTGGTGTTGAGACAGCTTTACCATACCCCCTTTCAGGAATGAAGTTGTGCGCCTCCTCAATCACAATCATGCCCGGAGGTACTTCTTCTCTCTTCCTCAATTCAAACAATTGATTGCAAACCCTCGAAACGATCAAATCCTGATGTTCTGGAGGTATTCCGCGCATATCCAAAACAATAGCCTTTCCCTTCTGCAATAAAATGTTCATTGGTGTCGGATCTTTATCAAACAATCCAGACTCGATTATCTTTTCTAAATGCCCTAACAACCCCCACTTGGCATTGTGCTTTATGTTTTCAACTTCCTCAATGATGTCCTCAATTGAGTAATTTCTGTCTTTCAAATTTTTTATAGCTTGATAGATCAAAGCTTGGCTTGTTGAGTTTGTTATTCCCGTTAACTCAATTATCTCCTCTGCCGTCAAATTCAAACCCTCAAGCTTTAAAATGCCATCAGCCCTATCTAAAAAGGGAGAGTTTGGCGGCACGTAAACCCTAATTTTATCCCCATATCCCTTCGGTTTTATCCCAAAAATTTCCATCTTCTCAATTTCATCAGCATCATCATTTTTGTCCTTCATCGAAGCGTATTCGCCGTGAGGGTCGATTATCAACAAAGGTACATCCCTCTCCAACAACTCCTCGATGATTACACCAGCAGTATAACTCTTTCCACTTCCGGTTTTGGCGAGAATGCAGCAGTGTTTTTGAACTAAGGGATTCAAATCAAGCTTTACCTTGATGTTGTGATCCTCCAACAACCCAATGTAAATTCCATCATCCTCCAAACCCAAAGCTTCCATAATTAACTCGTTATCAGCTTTAAACACGTTTTCTCCCGGTACAAACGGAGTTTTTGGAACTTTTAGCAACCCATTCTCATCTCTTCTCCCAATTACAATAGCCTTGGCAATGTACACCTCTTTTGTTGCAGTCTTTCCGTTTAAAGCATCATCTTCGTTAAATTCGGCAGTTGCTTTAATGTCTAAAACCTGAGCAACAACCCAACCATCAACATCGTTCCAAACCTTAACGTAATCCGTCCTTTTAACCTCTCTCGGCTCCAAAACAACGAAGTTGAATTCTGTAGATGAAGCGTTACCGTAAATTCTTCCCACTACACCTTTCATTGAAATTAATTAAATGGTGTGAATTAAAAACGTTTTCATGGTGTTGCTTGACGATTGAACATTTATCAATCTTGTTGTACAGTACATTACCTATGAATTAAAACAAAAAATCGTAAAAAAATCAAACAATAACCATAACATTTTTTCTAATATGACACCCAGGATCAACAGCCAATAAATCACCGTAATATCCGTAAGCTCTAGCTCTGCAACCACCGCATATGTATCTGTATTCACAGCTTTTACATGCATATCTCTCATCGTCCCTGTCCCTCAGCAAATTTAGAATTTCGCTCTCCTGCCACACCTTTAAAAATCCATCCTTCACGTTTCCAACAACAATCGGAATGAATACACATGGCGTAATATCGCCATTCGGGTTTATGCCACAATAAAGCCTTCCCGCTCCACATCCACCAATGAATTCTGAAAGGATTAATGCTCCATCAGTTGGCAAACAAACTTGAGCAAAGTGAGTTGGTGCTATTTTACTCCCCATTCTCTGCTCGTACTTCTTCACAGCAACCACAGCATAGGTTGGGGAAGTAGAGAATACTTGGACTTTACCCTCCTCTAACCTATCATACAAGTATTCGAGTAACCACTCTCTCTCCTTAACATCTAAATCCAAATACTCAATCTCCTTTCCCCTGCCCGTAGGTATAAAGTTGAAGACAACGATTCTCAACACTCCAAGCTTAACTCCTAAGTCAACGATGTTCGGTATGTCGTGCAAGTTCAATTTAGTTGAGGTTGTAGCAATCCCGACATCCAAACGAGCTTCAACACAATTCTTTATCCCCTCTATCGTTCTGTTGAACGCACCCTTAACGCCCCTAAATGCATCGTGAATTTCTGGTTTTGAGGCGTCAAGGCTAACTTCAACGTAATCAACCCCTATTTCTTTTAATTTTTTGGCAACATTGGGTGTTATTAAGGTTCCATTTGTGGCAACACTAACGTGAAACCCCTTGTTTGCAGCATGTCTTGCTACATTCCAAAAGTGTTCGTGAAGTAAGGGCTCACCTCCAGAAAACGATATTGCAACAACGCCAGCATCATCTAACTGGTCAACTACATCCAACTTCTCATCCAAACTTAACTCGTCCCTTTCCTTTCCAGCATTGGCATAGCAGTGTTTGCACCTCAGATTGCACCTGTATGTAAAATTCCAGACAACTAAAAATGGTGCGTGCAGTTTTTGGGGCATTGTAACACCAAACTCAGCTATGCCCTTAATCACATTAGCCAAACCCCTTCTGTAATAGGGGTCTTTTAGTCCTTTCTTAAGCAGTTCTTCATCAATACCAAACTTTTTTGCCGATTCCTTAATTAGCTTGGACATCATCTTCGCATTCAATTTTTCAGTAATGGAATCTGGCTCCGTTTCACCAACGTATATCGATAAAAGTTTTTCAATGCTTTTTGGATTCAATTTCTTCGTAATGGATTTTGCAAGAGGAGTGTTCATTATCTTTTTCAAAGTAAAAATCATGTGGTGCATGTCCATCACCAAATTATAATTTTGTATTCAAAACTATAAATCTTTTTCCAAGATTTTCCCAATAATATTACTATTTAAGAAAAGTTATATTAACTAAAAATTTATTCTATCTTAGTTTTAAATACCAATCTAAAAGTATTTCGAACTGTTTGTGAGTATTCACAACGTCAGTTTCCATAGGGCTCTTGAAGAAGAAGCCCAACTCCTTTATCACTCCACATAACCCCTTTTTCTTCGCAAAAAGTAAAAATCGAGCAATATCAAGAACAAGGGGGGCAGCAACAATCGCATCGATGGCATCCCAGATGAAGTAGAATTTCATCTTTGTGCCTAAGAATCCTTGGAAGTGGATGAAATCAAAGGCAGTTTTGTTATCTACAAGGCTTGGAAAGAACTCTATTTCAGTTATGCTGTAAGGCGAATAACCCAAAACCTTTTCTAGAACACTGTCCTTACTTATAACTTTACTTTCCTTGTTGTCTGCATAGCTCAAAACTTTTCCGTCATAATCGCCCAATATGTTGTACCCCATCCAACCCAAGATTTTGAGATTTCGATATGCAAACATTGGGGCTAAGGTTGTTTTAACCAAAGTTTCACCAGTCTTTCCGTCATTACCTGCATGTGGGACCTTGTTTTTAATAGCTAACTCCTTTAAAGCTGGAAGGCTTGACCCAACACTTGGTGTAAAATTACCGTAGGGCAATCCAAGCTTTAGAGCGGTATAAGCGTATATCATGCTTGCAGTAGCAAATTCCTTCTTGTTTTCATCAATCATAGCCTCAAATCCGTCAAGCGTGTTGTGGTACTCTTTATTGTAGTTTGGCATTGCCTCGGTTGATGCGACGTTTATCACAACGGTTTCATCATCACTGAAACTCTGCATATCTTTTTTAATTGCATCAACTATCTCCTTTAAGCTCAAACCATCATCTTCCAGTGTTTTAATTTTGCCCAATCCTTCAATTCCAGTGCCACAGTTTAAAGCGGTTCCTTTTTTTGCCCTTATCTTTTCCAGCTCCTCCTTAACACCATCCAGAATCTGGATATCGAAGTGTCTATTTAACTCCCAGTGCTCCATTGAAGCTTCATAGGCATTCTCAAGCATTCTTATCTCATGTCCACCAAAATCGAATGAAAGTGGAGCGTACTTCCTTAAATCATTAAATACAGGAAGTTCAGAAACCAAACCTGTAGAATCTACGATTTCTTTCTCCAAACCTTTTGCACCAATCATTGCTGTGGTTGAGACGATCCCATAAGCACCTACCAACCATATTTTCATCTTAAAACACCTCCATAAGTAGTGGTTAGCCTGATTTTGATTATATTGGCTGAAATGATTTAAAAACTTTCCCCTACAGTCTATTTTTAATTTAAATTGCTGTTTTGGGTAAATATAAATATTTCAGCTCTGATTAAATATTGTTATGTAGGTTTTTAATTGAGTTTTTGTTTTTGTGGATTTATCAAGAGACGATGTACTCCCTCTCAAATTTCATCAAATCCTCTTTTTTGCCAACGATAGCAACTTTGCAATTTGCTGTTATAACAAAATCATCATCTCTGTAAGTCACACCTTCCTTTTCTACGCCTAAGATTTTGCAGTTCGGGATTTTTATTTCTTCCAATTTTTTTCCAATTATTGGTGACCCATTTTTAATTTCATAAACAACTATTTGCAGATTTTCGTAAATCATTCTCTTTGCCATAGCTTCTCTGAAGATAGACGTTATAACAATTTCCGAAGAAACCAAGGGTAAATTTGCCACATAATCTGCTCCAGCTCTGTACATCTTCTCCACATAATTGGAATCGTTGCATCTCGCAAAAACAATGATATCTGGATTTAGCTTCTTAGCCATCAAGATGCAAAATATCGCATTCACATCATTTGGCAATGCCACAACCAACACATCATAATTTTTTAAGTCGATAAACGTCCAAAAGGACTCTTTTAGAACGTCAGCCTTGATGTATTCCAGCTCGTATTCTATCTCCTCTTTTACATCAACGACTACAGGCTTTACATCCTTCGACATTAAAATCTTCGAAATCGTTTTTCCAACGTCTCCATATCCGAGTAGTAGTATGTTCATTTGACTCATTCTACCACGCTACATGAAATAAGCTAACCACGTCTTTTTCCTCTCCAACAACCAGCATTATTGTTCCAACTTTAATAATTCTGTCCTTTTCGGGATTAAAAAAGAATTCTCCTCTTTTACACATAGCCACTATCTCTACATTGAACTCCCTTTCGATATCACCTAATTTTTTGCCCACAATAACACTGTCTTTGCCAACTAAGATTTCAGCGCTTCCGAGGTTCGACAGGATTTTCTTAACTTTAAGCTCCTTTTTCATGCGTTCGAGTATCATTTTTGCTATGTTTGCAGCAATTATGCCCTTGGGGGTAAAAACCTTGGAAGCTCCAGCATAGTGGAGGTATCTAATGTAAAACGGGTCGCCAAAAACAACGTACTTTTTAACGTCGTAATTCCCGAGGGTTAGTAGAACATCTATTACCCTTTCAACATCCTCCCACATTATTACGACTGCTGCAGCATCTTCAACCCCATTCTTCTTAAACGATTCAACGCTCATATCACTTAATACACACTTCAAATTTTTCTCCAAAGTCCTTCTGACATTCTCTTCTGAGTTATCCATTAGAACGTAGTATATTCCGTGATTGTACAGTTGTTTACACAGTTCCTCGCTCATTTTGTTGTACCCGCAAACCATAATATGATTTCTCAAACCTTCAATGGATTTTGGCAATGACAATTTTAGCTTCATCTCAGTCCAAGGCATGATTACGTAGGGAAACACAAATCCAAATACAAACAAAACACCTGTTAGCATCACCACAATCGTGAAAATCTTGCCGATGTGAGAATAAAATACAACATCTCCATATCCCACGGTGGTTATTGTTGATATGACCCAATATACTCCATCCAAAATCGTGTATCTTTCGTTCTCGTAATAATACTTCAAAACTATAAATATTTCTGAGTAGATAAGCAGTATTATTAAAAAGTAAAAAAATACAATAAAAGTTCTTCTTTTAATCATTCATCTTTTTATTCTGGCTTTTCCATTAGCTTTGTCTTGCTCAATATCTTACCATCTTTTGCGTGTGGATTTCTGTATACGTTGTCCCCTCCTTTCTCAATTTCTCTCGCCCTATCAGCTTCGATTGCAGCAACTCTCATCATCTCATGAGCTGCAGCAACAAGCGGTATGTACTTGTTCGGATCTTGCTCGATAAAGCAACCTTTAACATCGATGTCTGCAACTTTTTCAGCAATGTAATAGGCAGCCATTGCCTTGGCTTTTGCATAGGGATTGGTAAACTTTGCAGCCTCAACAGCCCTCTCAGCTGTAACAATTACCCTCGGCAACTCAGGCTCCTTTCCAGCCTTAATGTCATCAATTACCTTGTCAATTGCCTCTTGCACCAATCTAAATGCCCCAGTTGCTGCCAACACCTTTACAACATCTGCATTGAACAGAGCCATCTCCGTAGGATCCAAAAACTCTCTCCTAGCACCAATCATTGAGTCTGCATTGATCAAAATGTATCCGAATCCCTTCTCAACAAACTCATCCTTGGCTTTCTTTGCTGGGGCATCACTAATTATTATTACTGGCTTCCCCTCAAAAGCCTCTCTCGCAGCCTTTGGACCTGGCAACGCAGCATTTGGAGATACGACAATCACAACATCTGGATCGAATTCCTTCAACTTTTCAGCCACAACAGCCTCATCTGGAGACATCTTTGCACCGCTCGTAACAACCCTAACCTCTATATCTTCTCTATCAGCCCTCTCATCAAGCAAATACTCAACGAGCAAAGCTGTGCCAATGGCACCCATCTTCAAAACGCCAACTTTCACCATTCAGATCACCAAGATAAAATCGTGATGGATTTATATAATGCTTTCCTTTTGTTTTTGTTACTCTGTTTTGAGGGGCACAAAATTTATCACTCTATTCAACCTTCCGAAATTGGGCTTTAAAACCTAAAATAATCAGGTTTTCGATAGATCTATCAGATGTGTCTCTTTAACAACGTTTAAAACGAGCATTGTGTATGTTTTTTTGACGTATTCCAGTCCAGCAACCCTCTTGACAAATTTGTTTAGCGAGTCTCTATCTTTGAACTTCGCAACTGTTATGACATCAAACTCTCCTGTGACATCGTAAACTGCGGTAACATTTGGTTCTTCAGCTATCATTTCCTCAATCTCCACCAAATGCCCGCCTTCTGCAGTGATTCCAATAATCGCTATTATATCATAACCGAGTTTTGAGTAATCAATGACCGGAATGAACTTCTTTATTAAACCGAGCCTTTTTAACTTGTTTATTCTGTTGTATATTGTGCCTTCAGCAACTCCCAATTTTTCTGCTATCTCCCTCAAACTTTTTCTAGCATCATCCTGCAATTCAATCAAAATTTTGATGTCCAGTGAATCAATTTTTGCCATAGATAATGAAAAATTGAAAATTTTTTAAATTTTTCTATGGATTTTCGAAATTGTCTCACTTTCAAAACGGACATTTGAAATGTTTAATCAAACTGATGTTACAGTTTACCATAGGTTTTTTAACCCGGTCAATGACTTAAACAGATGCCCAGAATTTTACTGTTCACCGGTAAGGGCGGTGTAGGAAAAACGACCGTTGCTGCTGCAACAGCCATAAAAACATCGAATTTAGGCTATAAAACGCTTATTATATCCACTGATCCAGCTCACAGCCTTGCAGATTCCTTTCAAATGGGGTTAAATCCAATTCCCACAAAAATAGCCGAAAATCTCTATGGTATGGAAGTCAATGTTGAATATGAGTTGGAAAAACACTGGGATAGCATAAAAGAATATCTAACAATCTTTTTCAAATCTCAGGGCATAGAAGATGTTGTTGCTGAGGAACTGGCAATCTTTCCGGGATTTGATGAATTGGCAAGTTTGTTACACTTGCTCGAATACTACCAAAAGGAGGATTTTGACGTCCTAATACTCGATTGCGCGCCAACAGGTGAAACTTTGAGATTGTTAAGCGTTCCTGAGGTGGCTAAGTGGTACATGAACAGATTTTTTGGGATTGAGAAAAAACTTCTAAAGATAGTCAAACCAATTGCCGAACCCTTCATAGATGTGCCATTGCCGTCTGAGGAAGTTCTGAATAAAATCCAAGATTTGTACACAAAAATTGGAAAACTGAAAGATATACTTGAAAGCAAAGACACGAGTGTCAGAATCGTTATGAATCCAGAAAAAATGGTTATAAGGGAATCTGAGAGAGCCTTCACGTATTTAAACCTCTTTGGGTATAGGGTTGATTGTGTAATAGTTAACAAGGTCTTTCCAGTTCAAGCTGGCGAGTACTTTGCCAATTGGCTGGAGTTGCAGAAGAAATATTTAGAGGAGATTTCAAACAGATTTCCAGTCCCCATCTTCAAAATACCGTTCAAAGAGACGGAAATTATTGGAGAAAAACTGTATAAGCTGTCCGAGGAGCTGTACGGTGATGAAGACCCAACTCAAGTGTTTTACTTAGATGAACCGATGAGGATTGAGAAGGAGAACGAGCATTTTGTTTTGTCAATAAAAGCACCATTCGCATCAAAACAAGATTTAAAGCTGTTAAAACGTGGAGAGGAATTAGTAATCGTGTCAAATCAATGGAAGAGAATAATCTTTCTACCTCAATCCCTCGCATTGAAAGAACCACAGGGAGCAAGGTTTATCAATGGTGAATTAAAAATAAAATTTAGGTGATGGTATGAAGGAGGTTAAAATAAAAGTACCAACCCCTGACGATGTCGTTCCTGAAGAGTTTAAAATTCACATGCTAAACGCTGCAAAGGAGTTTTTATTGGCTTTTAAGTGTTTGGTTGAGGATAGACTGAAGAAGTTGGAAGAGTTGGAAAAGGAATTTGCAAAGCATGCGGAGAAAAAGGAAGTGAAAAGAATTGACATCGACTGACAAAATTCAACAACCGAATAAATTTTATATCAACATCAACTTCAACGATTAATAATTCGAAGAAAATAATAAATATCAGCTTTTCTAATTGAGAACAATCATGGCTTTTCCAACAAGCTCGCTAACGTATAGGGATTTTAAAGAAACAACAATAACTGACAGAAAGGGTGATTTGATATTAATTCGCCCCTACGAACACGAAAAAGACAGGGAAAAGTTGATTGAGATGTACGAGACTTTTAGCCCCGATAATAGATGCCTTGGACTGCCTCCTACAACCAGAATGGCAATTGAAAATTGGATTGATTTCTTAGCAGAAAATGGTTTTAATATTGTAGCAGAGCATAACGGTCGAATAGTAGGCCATTTGGTAGTTGTTCCAACAAAGGACTTCAAAAAGGTTGATTTAACCATTTTTGTACACCAAGACTATCAAAACAGAGGCATAGGGCAGGAAATGATGAAGTTGATCATAGATTATTGTAAAAATAAGGGATTTGAGGGCATAATGCTTGTCACTGAGAGAACAAATGCAAGGGCAATCCACGTTTACAAAAAATTGGGCTTTTACGTGGTTGACCCGTACTACGAATACGATATGTACTTACCACTAAATTCAGAATGAAAAAATAAATAGATCACATCTCAGCTTCTCCAGTTCTAACCTTAACCGATTTTTCAACATCAACAACGAATATCCTCCCGTCTCCCGGCTCTCCGGTTCTTGCAGCCTTCATTATGGTTTCAATAACGTTTTCAACAATCTCATCATCAACAACCAGCTCAATCTTGACCTTCGGCAGTAAATCGACGCGCATCTCCCTACCTCTGAACTGCAATGTTATGCCTTTTTGCTCCCCCCTTTAACCTCAGTTATCGTTATTCCTGAGACGTTTATCTTTTCCAATGCTTTCTTCACTTCTTCCAGCTTCTCTGAGCGGATAATTGCTATTACCATCTTCATACTCTCACCTCACGTTGCATCATGTATATGCAACCTCTCCATGCTGTGATATGTCTAAGCCGACGTATTCTTCCTTCTCACTTACTCTCAATCCAATTGTTTTGTCCACAATCTTTGCAAGGATGAATGTGACAATCAATGCGTAAGCCATAGTTGCAATAACTGCAACAAACTGCGGGATTAATAAACTTGCGTTACCATAAAACAATCCTGAATATCCATTGATGTTACTATTTGCAAACAGAGCTATTGCTAGACTCCCCCAAGCTCCACCTACTCCGTGTATTGCCCATGCATCCAAGCTCTCATCCAAACCCCTCTTTATCCTGAAATCCATTGCGTAGTAGCATATCAACCCAGCTACCAATCCGATTACAATTGCTCCTTTCACATCAACAAACCCTGCTGCTGGTGTTATTTCTGCTAATCCAGCAATTGCACCACTTACAATGCCTAATGAGCCGGGTTTACACTATTCCACCCTATCACAATCCAAACGGCTGCTGCAACAACTGCTGCTACATTTGTCACAACTATGGCGTTTGCTGCCAAACCGTTTGCTGCTAAAGCACTACCACCGTTAAATCCAAACCATCCAAACCAAAGTAATGCTGCCCCCAACAACGTCATTGGGATGTTATGTGGCTCCATGGAGTATTCGCCAAACCCACTCCTTTTCCCTATAATCAATGCCAATGCTAATGCTGAAAAACCTGAGCTAACGTGAACTACCATGCCTCCGGCAAAGTCTAATGCACCCAACTTAGCCAACCACCCACCACCCCACAACCAGTAGGCAAAGGGGTTGTAAATGAAGGTAACCCACAACAATCCAAAGAGCATGAAAGCACTTATTTTTGCCCTCTCGGCTATCGCTGAAACCAGTATTGCTAATGTTATCACCGCAAACATCATTTGGTAGATCATGAATACGAGTTGTGAATTTTAGTCCCATTAAACACATCAAAGCCCACGTCGTTCAACAAAAGGTGATTTAAGTTACCTATGAATCCTCCAACGTCCTGACCAAAGGATATCGAGTAGCCCACAAACACCCACTGTAATACCACTACAATCAAAGAAATGAACGATAAGCTAATCATTGCAACCACGTTCTTTCCTCTAACCATGCCTCCGTAAAAAAGTCCAACTCCGGGTGTCATCAACATTACCAATGCTGTTGATACCAAAATCCAAGCTGTGTCTCCCGAATCTGTCATTCTATCACTTGTTCAAAAATTTGAAATCGTATTTTAAAAATTTTTAATAGCGCATCGCAAAAATTGTGAAAATTTCATAATTTAAGTTATGAAATTGAAAAATTTTAAAATGTTTTGGCTGAGGTAAATCAGCTTTATACCTAACATTTTTATTCATTGAGTTTAAAAATTAATTATGCGAAGTTTGAGGATAGCCTTGGCACAAATAAATCCCATTGTTGGGGATTTTAAGTACAACGTTAAAAGGATAGTCGAGAGTATTAAAAGGGCTGAAGAGGTGAATGCAGATATTATATGCTTTCCTGAACTTGTTTTAACAGGTTATCCACCTGAAGATTTACTTTTAAAGCCGCAGTTTGTTGAGGATAATTTAAAGGCTTTAGAACAGGTTGTTAAAAATACTGGGGAAATAACTGCAGTTATTGGATTTGTTGATGCTGAGGATGACATATACAATGCTGCAGCAGTGGTGTACAATGGAGAAGTAAAGGGAGTATATAGAAAGATGTTTTTGCCCAACTACGGAGTATTTGATGAAGAGAGATACTTTCAAGCTGGAAAAGAGCCAAATCTGTTTGTGATAGGTGGTGTTAACGTTGGGATAACAATCTACGAGGATATATGGTACGCTGACGGTCCGGCATTAATACAGAGTTTGAATGGGGCTGAATTGATAGTCAACATATCTTCGTCACCCTACCATCTCGGAAAGAGAGAGTTCAGAAGGCGAATGTTAGCTACAAGAGCTTCAGACTACTGTAGCTTTATTTCATACACAAATCTTGTCGGCGGGCAAGATGAACTGGTTTTTGACGGAGGTAGTATGGTTTTTGATGGAGAGGGAAATTTAATCGCTCAGGCTAAAATATTCGAGGAAGATTTGCTCTTTGTTGATTTAAATGTCGAATCTGTATTTAGAAAAAGATTGCACGACCCAAGAAGGAGAAAGGAAAAATTGAAGGTGGAAACTCTACAAAAAATATTTGTATGCGAAAGGACGAAAAACAACAAAAAGAGAATCGAAAACAGGATTGAGAGGGATTTAACGATTGAGGAAGAGGTTTTTAAAGCTCTGGTTGTTGGAACAAGGGATTATGCCAAAAAGAATGGATTTAATAAGGTTTTAGTAGGGTTGAGCGGTGGAATCGATTCATCATTAGTTGCTGTAATAGCCGTTGAAGCTTTGGGTAACAACAACGTTGTTGGTGTTTTAATGCCTTCTCAGTTCACATCTAAAAGTAGTATAGAAGATGCCGAAGCTTTAGCAAGAAATCTTGGAATTAAAACGATAAGAGTGCCAATAACACAAATTTTTGAAATGTACTTGGAGGAGTTAAAGGATGTGTTTAAAGGAAAGGAATGGGATGCTACCGAAGAGAACATTCAGGCAAGAATAAGGGGAAACATTCTGATGGCTTTATCGAACAAGTTTGGATGGCTTGTGCTGACTACGGGCAATAAAAGTGAGATGAGTGTTGGTTATGCAACGCTGTACGGTGATATGGCTGGGGGGTTTGCGGTGATTAAAGATGTCTTCAAAACGATGGTGTATAGAATTGCTAGGTATTTCAATGAAAAAGCTGGAAAGGAAGTGATACCAAAGAGGGTTTTTGAGAAACCACCATCTGCCGAACTAAGGGAAGACCAAAAAGATGAAGACAATTTACCTCCCTATTCTATTTTGGATCCGATACTGAAATCCTATATAGAAGAAGATAAGAGCTTCGATGAGATAGTTGCTGACGGTTTTGATAGAGAAGTTGTTAAGAGAATTGTTAAGATGGTAGATAGAAATGAATACAAGAGAAGGCAAGCACCTCCAGGCATAAAAATAACACCAAGAGCCTTTGGTAAAGACAGGAGATTGCCCATAACGAGCAGATATGTACCTTGGGAATCTTACAAGTAATGGCTATCGCAACATATTTATGCAAGCGTAGATATTCAGCTTAGGTGATGCTCATGGCGAGAATTCACGCAAGAAGAAGGGGTAAATCAGGATCAAAAAGGGTGTATAAAGATAGACCACCTGAATGGGTAGATATGAGCGCTGAGGAGGTAGAGAAAAAAATCTTGGAGTTGTACAACGATGGTTATGAGCCGAGCATGATAGGAATGATTCTCAGAGATCGCTATGGCATTCCGTCCGTAAAACAGGTGACAGGCAAAAAACTCCTGAGAATTTTAAAGGAGAAAGGCGTTGAAATCACAATTCCCGAAGATTTGAAGGCTTTGATTAAGAAAGCCTTGAATTTGAGAAAGCATACAGCGATTCACAAAAAGGATTACCACAACATCAGAGGTTTGCAGTTGATTGAGGCTAAAATCTGGAGGTTATCAAATTACTATAAGGAAAAAGGGGTTTTGCCACCTAACTGGAAGTACGATCCAAAAAGATTGCAGATTGAAATATTTAAGTAATTTTATTTTATTTAATTCATTTTTAGTTTGCTAAATGCAATAATTATTATTAAGCAACAATAGATTATATGGTCTTCTTCATCTCACCACTCAGATAATTTCTGAATAACTCTCTTTTCCCTGAATCCCGTACAAACGGTTATCCCTGTGAGAAGGACAGAAAAAGACACCTCTTTTTCACTGGTTCGTAATCATAACAGTGCAATCGCTTCAAACTGTAAGCCCCTTTCCCCCAATTTGATTACGTCCTCTACTATACTTCCAAAACTCTTCAGATTTTAATTTAACCTCTTCACCTATCCTCAAGAATTTTCTGAGTTCATAACGTTTGTTTACTTCGCTAACAGCATAAGAAATCTCTAATTCAAAGAACATTGCCAGAATTATTATTTTAAGGAATTCTATCGCTTTGTTAACTGGAGTTGTCTCATTCCTTGCCAAAGCTTTCTTTGCTTCCCTCGTTTCAAACTTATCTACGATTTTTGATAGAAGCTACCATTTCTCATCTCCTTTCACTGGAATAACTGGTAACCTCATTCCAATCACCAAGAAAAGAGAAAATTGTTGTTATTTATTAGTTTTACTGTCTATTATTTTTCTGTTTTTGATTTAAGGTAGTATAATCATGTCCCGTTAAAAGAGGAGGTGAATTAGTTGTTTGTTTTTGGTGTGGGGTTGTATGGATGGAGATTGGTTATTGGTTTGATGGAACACCATAAATAGATTACTTGCAGTGGTTACACTGGAGTCTGAAAAGTAATAACGACATAGCTCAATTGTTTAATTCTAAGGTATCCTTGCTTCTAATTGCTCTTACTTGTTCTATTCATAAGCTGTTGTTAAGCTTAATTATGATATGCATAGACATACATATCGAAAAGAACAAGGATTAAATAGTTTATAAATGAAAATTCGAGAAAAATTATTGGTGAAAAGTATGATGGAGGTAGAAGTAATTTCGGGTAGAACACTTGATCAGGGAGCTACTGTTGAAGAAAAACTCACCGATGAATACTTTAACGCTGTAAACTATTGTGAATTGAGTGAAGAAGACTACAATGCTTTGGGTTTGGCTGAAGGCGACAAGGTTAAAGTTAAGACGGAGTTTGGCGAAGTTGTTGTTTTTGCCAAGAAATCAGATGAACTGCCGAAGGGTGTTGTATTTATTCCAATGGGACCCTATGCAAATCAGGTAATTGATCCATCAACGGACAGTACTGGAATGCCCCAGTTCAAAGGTGTTAAAGGCAGTGTAGAAAAGACAGATGAGAACGTATTGAGTGTTAAGGAGCTTTTAGAGGTGATATAATGGCTCAAAAAGTAATCTGCACTTTTTGTGGAAGTGTGTGTGACGATGTAGAGTTTGACGTTGAAGAATTCAAAGCCAAGAAGTTTTGTAAACTGGGCAGATCGAAGTTCTCAAAGAAGGAGAGGATAAAAGCGCCGATGGTTGATGGAAAAGAGGTTAGCTATGAAGAGGCTACACAAAAAGCAGCAGAAATATTAGTAAATGCTAAGAAACCTTTGCTTTACGGTTGGGCTTCAACTGTCAATGAGGCAATAAGATTGGGTGTAATCCTTACTGAGAAGGTTAGGGGTGTTTATGACCAATGTGCAAGCGTTTGTCATGCTCCAGGAACGTTGGCAGTTATTGAAGAAGGGTTGCCAGGTGCATCACTAGGAGCTATAAAAAACAGGGCAGATTTAGTCATTTTCTGGGGTAGCAATCCGATGGAGGCGCATCCAAGACATCCCTTGAGATACTCAATGTCAGCAAAGGGCTTGTTGATTAGCGGAAGAAAAGACAGGAAGGTTGTGGTTGTAGATGTTAGAAAGACTAAAACTGCCAAGAAGGCTGATGTTTTTGTCCAAATTAAGCCGGGCTACGATTATCCAATAATATCTGCATTAAGAGCTCTAATAAAAGGTGAAGATATAGAGGTTGATGAAGTAGGTGGAGTAAGCAAAGAACAATTGAAGGAATTGGCAGAGATGATGAAGAGTGCAAAGTATGGCGTAATATTTTATGGATTGGGTGTAACACAATCAAGGGGCAGGGATAGAAACATTGAGAATGCGGTAAAGCTAATTCAACTGCTAAACAGATACACGAGATTTGTAATTTGGCCTATGAGAGGGCATTACAACGTTGTTGGTTCGGGAGAAGTCCCAGCTTGGGAAGTTGGTTATCAGTATGCGATTGATTTTAGTAGGGGCTATCCAAGGTTTAGCCCAGCAGAATTTTCAGCAAATGAAGTTTTGCAAAGAAAAGACTGCGATGCTGCATTGGTTATTGCTGCAGATCCAGTAGCACACTTTCCAAAAGCCTCAGTTAAACATTTGAAGAAGATACCCGTCATACAGATTGACCCATTCCCCAACATGACAACGTTGGTTGCTGATGTCGTTATTCCTTCAGCAGTCTATGGTTTGGAGGCTGAAGGGACAGCATACAGAATGGATGGCATTCCATTGAGAGTCAAGAAGGTTATCGACACAGAGTACTGGAGCGACGAGAAGATTTTGGAGGAGTTGCTTAAGAAGGTTGTTGAGTTAAGGGGTGAGTAAGATGCATCACATGCTTCACATTAAGAATGGTATTGTTATAGACACAAAAAATGGGATTAAAGCCGAAAAGATGGACATATTCGTTAAAGAAGGTAAGATAGTTGAAGAGTCTGAGATTGACAAGTCACAATGCAAGGTTATCGATGCCTCAAACAAGCTTGTTGTTGCTGGCGGCGTTGACATGCATGCACACATCGCTGGAAGCAAAATTAACACGGGCAGAACGATGAGGCCTGAGGAGATGAGGATGGTCAGGCAGATAGCAAACAAGTTTAGAGCTTCTGTGGGTAGAGTGTTGCTTACCTCCCCAGCCATCGGTTATGAGTATGCAAAGATGGGTTATACAACCTCATTTGAGGCTGCACAGCCACCTATTGGAGCTTTACACACACATGAGGAGTTGGATGCCATTCCAATGGTTGACAAAGCAGCTCTGCCAGTCTTTGGAAACTGGCACTTCGTGTTTAAATATGTGGCGGAAAATGATATTGAGAAATTAAAGACGTTCATAGCATGGGCTATAGAGAGAACAAAAGGATTTGGTGTTAAAGTTGTTAATCCAGGCGGTGTTGAGGCTTGGATGTATGGTGGGAATTGCAGGAGTTTGGATGATGAGGTTCCAAACTTCGGTGTTACGCCGAGAGAGATTATAACTTCGCTTATTAAAGCAACAGAAGAGCTGAATCTGTGCCATTCCGTGCATTTACACTGCAACAACTTGGGCAACCCAGGCAACTTTGAAACGACGATTGAAACGATGAAGTTAGCCAACGGCTTTAGCAATGACAAAAGACAGGTTTTGCACGTAACACATGTACAATTCAACGCCTATGCTGGAAGCTCTTGGAGAGACGTTGGAAGTGGTGCTGCAGAAATAGCTAAAGTTGTGAACGGTATGGACAATGTCACAATTGACATGGGTGCAGCTATCTTCGGACACGCAACGGCTATGACGGGAGATGCACCGTTCCAATTCACACTACACAAATTGCTTGGTGCGAGGTGGAGCAACAAGGATTCTGAGGTTGAAGGTGGGGCTGGCATTGTTCCAATAATGTACTTGCCAAAGAATCCTGTTCATGCATTGCAATGGGCTATTGGATTGGAGTTGGGATTGCTTGTTGAGTCAGATAAAGTTGTGCTAACAACGGACTTCCCGAATGGTGGTCCATTCACAGAATATCCATACGTCATGGCAATGCTCATGAGTAAGAAGATGAGGGAGAAGGAGTTGGAAAGGGTTAGCCCATATGTACAAAAAGCAGCAAATCTACCATCAATCGATGCTGAGAAGACGTTAGATGAAGTTATGCACATGACAAGAGCTTTATCAGCCAGAGTTTTGGGATTGGAGAATAAAGGTCATCTTGGAGTCGGGGCAGATGCGGATATCTCAATCTACGATTTCAATCCGAATGAGATAGATACATCAAATGACTATGAAATCATAAACAAAGCGTTTAGAAATGCCCTGTACACGATTAAAGGTGGAGTTATAATCGTTAAAGAGGGACAGTTAGTTGATGAGGTCTGGGGCACTACGTATTGGGTTGATGCAACTAATAAAGTTGATACAGAAGCAATAGAAGAGGATTTGGACAAGTACTTTGAATTGTACTACTCAGTTGAGAAAGAGCATTACGGTGTTGAGGAGGCGTGGATTAAGAATCCAACTCGCTTGGTTATGGGGTGATGCAAATGCTCGTTATAAAGCCAAAGGTTGATTTTGTAGTAACAGTTGAAGCTGAGATTACGCCAGATTTAGCTGAGGATTTGGAGAAAGCGAAGAACTTTGAAGTTTACTATGGCAAGGACAAGGTTAAACTTAAGGAACTGTTTGAGATAACGAAAGAAGGGGATGATAAAAAGCTAGTGTTGGATGGAGATTTCAGCAAGGTCAAGTGGATTGGCTGCAGAATGGAAGATGGCGAAATCGTTGTTAAAGGCAATGTAGGGGCTAATTGCGGAGCATACATGAAGGGTGGAAAGATAACGATTGAGGGCAATGCTGACGACTGGCTTGGGGCAGAGATGAGCAGTGGAGAGATTGTTGTTAAGGGAAATGTAAAGAACTGCGTTGGTTGTGCTTATTACGGCGATATGCAGGGAATGAAGGGTGGTAAGATAACGATTGAGGGCAATGCCATTAATTACATCGGCGAAAAAATGGCTGGAGGTGAAATAGAGATTAAAGGAAATGCTGGCGACTTCATAGGCACAGAGATGACGAATGGGCTGATAGTTATACACGGGGACTGTGGATTTGTTGGTGGCGATATGAAAGGTGGCGAGATAAGGATTGGTGGCAAATTTGAGTTAATGCCAACTTTCAAGAAGAGTGAAGAGGGATTTGTTGGCGACGTAAACGTCGGTGGTAAAGGAGTTGTAAAAACCCTTTAATTTTTTTATACGTCAATACGGCTATTCTAGAACCAATCTTTAAAATTTTAGCAGGTTTTTTACAAACAAGTCTTTTAGTAACTCACCATTTTTATACTCTTTAATCATTTCCTTCTCGACAACGTAGTCTTTTACCGTCATATTCTCTAAAAAGTGATTGTTTTGTGAAATAAACTCATTATCGAGCAAAATCGAATTAACGATAGCGTTATATTCTTTTTTCATTAAGATCTGTGGTTCTTGTACTTTCATAACATCAATCCTGTAATAATAATAGCTCTTGGGATCGAACAATCTTGCTTTGTGTTTCTTCAGTCTCTCAAGCTCTTCAGCGGATAATGGAGGGCCTGTAGGCCTTTGTGGTTCTCTATTTGTTCCTATCAAGTTCGATCCAATTAATGAAGCTAACACATCAGATGCTGGGCTTTTTTCCCTCTTTATGTTAGATATAATCTCTCTTTTTATATTTGTTGTATAAACAACGATATCTTCAAGTCTATCATTCTCATCAAATTCTCTAAAGAAGGCTCTAATCCTCGCTATTTTTGTCTTTGTAATTGCAGAACCTTCGAAATCAAACCAAATGTTGAAGTATTCCTTTTTTAGATAATGGTTCGCAAGTGACTTTATATCATTAATTCCAAATTTTAATGAAACCGGAACAAATATTGGTTTCTTATTTCTATAATTTAACAGTTGGAATACTTCATCAACGAACTTTTTATAACCATCTAAGTCAATTATTTTTTCTTTTCTTCTTGTTTCACGATCAATTCTGATAGGTTTTACGTTTGGAACCAGTAATATTGGATCTGAAAATTTATAATAGTATTCAAAGTAGCCTGAAATTGCTTTGATTTTTTTGAATTCTTTGTAAGGATTAAATTGAAATGTCAGCGATATTATAAGTGGATATTTAGAAGCCCATTCGTAAAATCCAAACCTTCTTTTTAAAGTTTTCATCGTCAGTTTCGTCTAGCACTTTTTCAATTGAACGTGATCTGACTATCTTAGACGTTTCAAAAATCGGTTTTTCTATTTTTTTCTTGAAATTCTCAAATAGTGCTTTTGATATGTTTTTTGCATCTATAACCTTAGTAGGCCTATCTATTTTAACATTACCAAGTTTAAATCTCTTAATATTGAATTCGGAGTGTTTGTCAAAAATAACTTCTTTAATATCAATATCTTTAACCAATTTCAACACCCCTCAATCTTTTCCACTATTTCTTCTATAGTTTCTTTGCGAATTCTAAATTTTGATTTATCTATTAACATTAAAATAGTTATTGCTTCTTCCTTAGAGAAGATGTTATAACTGCAACAACACTCTCCAACGAATCCAACAGTTCCCATCATATTTCTTGCTAATTCTGGAAAGTTTCCTTCTACAAACTTTCTTGATTGATCATCATCAAGAATCATTATAAAATAAATACCGAGAAAATGTAAAATGTAAGATATGGCAATAACTTCGTGTTCCCCTTTCCTAATCTCTTCAGTTGAGAAAAAAGGTCTAAGAATCTCTCCATATTCGTAATACCTAAATTCACTAACGTTTGACTCAAAAATACTTTTGATAGATTCGTAATTAGGAGATGAACCAACTTCCGACTTTACTATTCTTCCTGCAATGAATCTAAGTTCCTCATTGTTTAATATTCTTACAAGGTAATCGGGTTT
>QMZC01000028.1 GCA_003662995.1 Archaeoglobales archaeon | reverse complement strand
TGTGCAGCAACTCTTATTGGTAGAATACGGCTTACAGCTAAGAGATGTAATGGACTCGCCGGGATTTGAACCCGGGGCCTCCGCCTTGCGAAGGCGACGCTCTTCCGCTGAGCTACGAGCCCTTGTGAAACTTGCACAACAATTCAAATAAAGTTTTCTGTTGTTTTTTGATTGTACCATAAACTTACAATGCCTGCCAACTTTTTTAAATTAAAATGTAATGATTAATAAACAAATTTAGTTAATAGCTTAAATAAAAATAGTAAAATTTAAATTTTGCTACTTTGCGTCATAGTTACAAAGTAACAAGGTGATAAAATGCTGGGTTTGCCGATTGAAACCTTTGGATGTTTAACAATCACTTTCTTCATTCAGGTGTTGGTACTTTTAATCTGGGCAATTAGATGGAGGGATTTTGATGAACACGATTGCCGTTAGCATCTTTATTGTATACCTCGTTTCGGTTGCGATAATTGCGTATTATGGAGCTAAGAGAACAAAAACGATTGCAGATTTTGTGGCTGCATCGGGACAACTTGGATTCTGGACGTACTGCTCGTTAATGCTTGGCTCTGTTTTTAGCGGGATGACTTTGATAGGTGTTGCTGGTTTAGGCTTCACAACGGGATGGGCAAACCTGTGGGAAAGGGTGATAGGGCCCCCCTTTGCCATAGCGTTCGGCACCATCTTAATAGGCTACAAACTGTTTCCAATGAGGAAGAGGCTTACGATTTTAACAATGCAAGACTTTCTGGCATTCAGGTTTAACGACCCAAAGGTTTTAAGGGCTATTGCAGGTTTGATTTCAGCCATCACGTGTTTTGTGTATTTGATTGGTCAATACACAGCTATAGGCGTAGTTAGCGAGGTTGTTTTAGGAATACCCTACTGGATTGGAGCAACAATAGCAGCAGTAATAGTCATAGGTTATGTGTTAACGGGAGGAATGTTTTCTACTGCTTGGACAACATTTTTACAATCAATACTAATGCTCTTGGGAATATTTGTAACAGTTCCAATCATAGTTTCTTGGATTGGTGGTTTTACGGCATTAAACGAGGGTTTAACAGCTATACCACTACTTCAAATAGAGTTGGGCAAAACGAGTAGTTTTATGTTTGCTGAGTATTTAAACAAACCGTTTGCCCCGATTAACGTTCCTTTAGCTGGTTGGGCTTACAACATAACTTTATTTGGCATTACAGTTCCCTTAGGACTGATGGTTGCTCCGCATATCGTAAACAACGTTTTGACGTTTAAAGATGTAAGATACGCCAGATGGGGTCCCTTAGTTTTATATGTTGTTGGAGTTGCAGGAATTCTGCTAACTTCCGTAGCCGGGATGGCTGCAAGGGTTGCGTGGGCTGAGGGATTGATAACGATTCCGTCAATGAGTATTGGTGGAATAGAAGTGAGATGGTCTGACATGGCATATCCAACGATTGCCAAGGTCGCTTTACCTTATGGTTTGTTTGCCCTCCTTCTACCAACGATTTTAGCTGGTGTGATGTCAACAACCGACAGGCTGATTTTAACAGCCGCAAATAACGTGTCTTACGACATCGTTAAAAATGTGCTAAAGCCTGATTTGTCTGATAATGCGATAAGATGGATAAGCAGAATCGTTGTGGTTGTTGTAGGGTTGGGTTCTTTTATTGTAGCTCTAAATCCTCAACCGATGCTTGCTTGGTTTATCTGGTCAGCTTTGGCTTTAATGGCTAATTGTTTCTTTTGGCCCATCTTAGGTGGAATATACTGGAAGAAAATGAACAAACAGGCTGCGAGGTGGAGTATGATTGTTGGCTTTGCCGTTACAATAATCACATTCGCTCTTTTTGGGAAAACAGTGTGGTTATTTAAAATTCCGCTCTACTCAGCATTCCCGGGATTTATAGCAAGTTCTATCGTTGCAATAACTCTATCCACAATTTTGAGGGAGAGGACTGTCTGCAAGGTTACCGCATGAGCAATGGAAAAGATTTTAAAAATATGATGAAAAAGAAATGCCATGAGTGAACTTATGGAGATGCTTATCAGAAGGGGTTTTCTCTGGCAATCTTTTGAGATCTATGGCGGAATGGCGGGTTTCATTGATTATGGTCCTCTTGGGAATGGTGTGAGGAGAAAATTGGAAAACCTTTGGCGTGAGTTTTTCGTGATAAATGAGAGGGCTGTTGAGATTGATACACCAACCATAGGTGTTGAGGAAGTGTTTATAGCATCAGGCCACGCATCATCCTTTACTGATGTTGCAATTGAGTGTAATGAGTGCGGCAGAATTTTTAGGGCTGACCACTACATTAAGGAGAAATTGGGGATTGAGGCTGAAGAAACCATTGAATCCGTTAAAGAAGTCATGGAATTGTACGACTTGAGATGTGAGTGTGGTGGCAGTTTCAAACAACCGGAAAACATCAATTTGATGTTCTCAACGACAATTGGACCCGGAAGGGGCAAGAAGGGTTATTTGAGACCTGAAACGGCTCAAGGTATCTTCATTGACTTTAAGCGATTGTCTGATTACTTTAGGGATAAACTTCCTTTCGGTGTCACCCAAATCGGAAGGGCATACAGAAATGAAATAAGTCCAAGGCAAGGTGTAATAAGGTTGAGAGAGTTTAATCAGGCTGAATTAGAGTATTTTGTTGATCCAAGGAACAAAACGCACCCCCAA
Organism: Archaeoglobales archaeon; assembly: GCA_003662995.1. GTDB lineage: Archaea > Halobacteriota > Archaeoglobi > Archaeoglobales > Archaeoglobaceae > B5-G16. The sequence continues at coordinate 24,060 of QMZC01000028.1, read as the reverse complement.
TTTGAGCAGTATAAAAATCAGAAGATAAAGTTGGTTGACAAGTTTGATAATGAGCATGAGATTACTTTAAACGAGGCTGTTGAGAAGGGTATAATTGCTCACGAGTTGCTGGCTTACTTTATAGCAAAAACGAGGGAATTTCTGCTTAAAGCTGGATTGAAGGATGAGAAGTTGAGGTTTAGACAGCACAAAGATGATGAAAGAGCACATTATGCAGTTGACTGCTGGGATGCTGAAGCTTTAACGTCTTACGGCTGGGTTGAAATTGTTGGTATCGCTGACAGAAGCGATTACGATTTGAGCAAACACACCCAATACAGTGGAGAAGATCTGAGTGTGTTCATCCCGTTTAAGGAGCCGATAAAGGTTAGGAAGAAAAAAGCGATTCCAAAAATGGACAAAATCGGTCCAGCTTTCAAAGATAAGGCTAAGAAGATCGTTGAATTACTGGAAAAAGTTGAGCCATCTGAAAAAATCGAGCTTGAGGTGGATGGGGAGAAAGTCGTTTTAACAACGGAATACTTTGAGATTAAAGAGGTTGAGGAAGAAGTTCATGGTGAAAAAATAATACCGCACGTCATAGAGCCTTCTTTCGGTTTGGACAGGATTACGTATTCCGTCTTGGAGCATGCGTTTGATAAGGACATTGTGGATGGGGAAGAAAGAAAGGTTTTAAGGCTTAAGAGGTGGATGGCTCCTGTGCAGGTAGCAGTATTGCCTTTGCTTTCAAAGGATGAGTTTGTAAATGTGGCACAAAACGTTTTGGAGATGCTAAAAGCAAATGGAATCTTTACGGAATACGATGATTCGGGGAGCATAGGGAGGAGGTATAGAAGGTACGATGAGATTGGAACGCCGTTTTGCATAACGATTGACCACCAAACGTTGGAAGACAACACGGTTACTATTAGAGACAGAGACACAACGAAGCAGGTTAGAGTAAAGATTGATGAACTCGTTACAATTTTGAAGGAACTTTTGAGTAGTGAGAGAGATATTGTTGAGTTTGGTAAAATCTTCAAAGAATAGCTTAGATGGACATTAGATGGACTATTTCCATATTTTTTAGTGGTGAAGTTGGAAAGAGATTTGTTTTAAACTTAACATACCCTTCTTTCTGCCCACATCTTGGAGCTTGTGGTGTGGATGAATGTAGCAGATGTAAGGATTATGACTACACATCGAACATAGCAATGGTTCATGAATTCAACGAACCGCAGAGCTATGGAATTTACATTGAAGATGTTAATACCATTTTACCGGAACTGGTTACAGCAGATGTACTCATAGCAATAAATCTTCATCCCGATGTTTTGGTAGAGTTGCCAAGGATTTTAGCTGACAACAACTACAAGGCTTTAATTGTTCCCGTTGAAGATGGAAGATGGTGTTCTGTGGGTTTAAAAAAGCAGATTGAGAATGAGTGCAATAAAGTGGGAATTGAGTTTGCATCTCCAAAACCGTTTTGCACGTTGAAAAGCAACTCTAAAACAATCTCAAAATTCTGCTCTTATTTTAAGCTTGGAATGCCCAAATTTGAGATTGAAATGGATGGAAATGTAATAAAGAAGGTTAAAGTTAAGGCTGACGTTTGTGGTTGTGCTTATTACGTTGCAAGAAGGATGGAGGGATACGTTGTAGAAAGCAGGGAGGAGTTTTGGAAAGACATCCATCAGCATCAATGTGCCTATCCTTGTATGGCAAGTATGGATAGAGATGCTGAATTAGTTGGAGCTCCATTTCACCTTGCTGGTTATGTCATGGTTTATTCGTTTAGCAAAGCGGCAGGCATAGATGCATTAGATTTTGTGCCTGAATATTTTAAAAAATTTATACTATGATTGTAGGCAAGGAAATTTAGATGCATTTTTAAAAAACTCATTCAGTACCATTTAGAATTGACCAACAGAATAGCTACCAACACAACTTTAAACACAATCCATTGTTTGAAGAGTAGTGGTCAAAAGGAGTTCAAAGGAAAAGTATATTAATACCTTTTTACATTTATTTTATAAAATGTCGGAAAGAGATATCTTGCTGGACAGATTGGAGAGAAAGCTAGCTGAGAAGGAGAAAGAAGTTGAGGAGTTGAGGAGGATGCTTTCTTTTAATGAACAAAAGTTTTTGCAGTTCAAACAGGAAATCATTGAAGAGCTTAAAAAAGAAATTCTGGAATCAAAGAAAATCAAGGATTTGGAGTCTAAAATTGTTGAGCTTTCAAAGACTGTCGGTAGTTTAACAAACGAATTGCTGTACATCAAGTCGGAATTGAAGAAAGAAGAGATTAAAGTTGAAAGAAAAGATAGAAAAGAAAAAGAAATCGTAAAGGATGAGATAATTGTTGACAGTGGTGTTGAAGAGGAGGAAAGCAATGAGGATGATAAAATCATAGTGTGCGATTGATTACCAAGCTTACCATTTACCAATATGCTAACGAACTAATGAAATTTAGAAAAGTCGTATGCACATAAGGAAGATAACGTTAAAAAATTTCAAATCTTTCGGTAAAAAGGTTGAAATTCCTCTTTTCAGAGGATTTACGGTTATCAGCGGTCCAAACGGCAGTGGAAAATCCAATATCATAGACTCCATTTTGTTTTGCTTGGGCTTATCGCACACGAGACTCTTGAGAGCTGAGAAGCTAACAGATTTGATACACAACGGTAAAAATTGTGATGAGGCGGAAGTTTCCATAGTTTTTAAGAATGAGAAGGAAGAAGTAAAAATTACAAGGAGAGTAAGACGGACTGAGAAAGGTTACTACAGCTACTACTACTTAAACGGAAAATCCGTAAATCTTTCAGAAATTCACAAGTTTTTGTCCAAGTATGGGGTTTATAGCGACGCTTACAACATTGTGATGCAGGGTGATGTAACAAGGATAACTGAAATGACACCCCTTCAAAGGAGAAAAATTATTGATGACATTGCTGGCATCTCAGAATTTGATGAAAAGAAAGAGAAGGCGTTAGCTGAGTTAGAAGTTGTTAGAGAGAACATAGAGAAACTTGAGGCGGTGCTTACTGAAGTTAATCTTAGACTAAACCAACTTGAAAAGGATAGAAACGAGGCTTTGAGGTATAAAAAGCTGGTGGATGAGAAGGAGTTGAACAAGAGGTACTTATTGGCTCATAAATTCAAAAACATCGAATCAAAAATTAACAGATTGAAAAATGAGATACAAAAGCTGGAGTTGAACAAGGATAGGCTTTCAAAAAGAATTGTGGAAATTAACGAGCAAATCCAAACTTACAATTCCAAGGCGATGGAAATCTCATCCCTAATCTCACAGATGGGTGACGAGAAGTACAAACAAATCCAGGACAGAATTTTAGAGATTACATCTGAAATAGAGAGCATAAAGAAGTCAAAAGACGTTTACAGCAACGAAATAAGCAGAATTGGTGATGAGATTACGAAAAACCTTGTTTATGTGTCTAAATTGAAAGGTGAGCTTGAGGAGTTGGATAGAGAACTTGAGGAGTCAGAGGTGCAGAAGTTCAGTGTTCAGGAGAGGGTGGATGAGTTGGAGGCTAAGGTTGAATTGATTAAAATAAAGCTGCAAGAGACAGATGCAAAGTTCAGGGAGTTGAGGGATGAGTTAATGGCAAAAAGGGATGAGCTCGACAAGTTAAAAGAGAAGAAAGCTGAAGTTGTTAGGCAAAGAGATAGAATTGTTGAAACTTTGAGGAGGATTGACATAGAAATAGAGGAGATTAAAGCTTCTAAGGTTAAAGTTGTTGATGGTGTCAAGGAGATTGAGGCTAAGGTCAAGGAGATTGAAGAAAAACTGAACAAAGTCGATTTAGAGATGGGTGAGTTGTTAAAGGAAAGGAATGGGGTTGATAACAACATTTTCTCAATCAGAAACAAGCTTTCCTCAATTGAGGAAGAAATAAAGTCGAGAGAAGTTGAGTTGGCAAAGATAAAAGCAAGCTTATCCACAATCCAAACCTTTTCAAAGCCCGTTGAGCTTGTGTTGGAAGCTAAGAATAGAAAAGCATTGCCGGGAATCTATGGAACAGTTTCACAACTTGGAGAAGTTGAGGAAAAGTACGCGTTGGCTTTAGAGGTTGCTGCAGGGAATGCATTGCAGTTTATAGTTGTTGATGGAGTTGATGATGCTGTCAGGGCTATTAATTATTTAAAGCAAATCAGGGGTGGCAGAGCCACGTTTATACCCCTGAGAAAGATTAAGGACGTTGACGTTGAATTGGACAAATCCATTTTGTCGAAAGAAGGTGTTATAGACTACGCTATCAACTTAATAAAGTTCGACAAGAAGTTTAAGAACGTATTCAAGTTCATCTTTAGAGATACAATTGTTGTTGACAACATAGAGAATGCGAAGAAGTTGATGGACAACAGAAGGATTGTAACGCTTGAAGGAGATTTAATTGAAAAAACGGGATTAATGAGCGGTGGTAGCACAACAAAGCGTGGGATGTTGATCTCCAAAGAATTGATGGAGAAAGAAAAGAAAATTAGCGATGAAATCGTGTCACTGAATGAAGAGAAAGAAATACTGTACAGAGAGTCGAGATACAACGAAGATGTAAGGAGGAAATTGCAGATCGAGATAGATCGGTTGAACGAAGAATACAACAGGCTTAGAAACGAACTATCCATTTTAATTTCAAAGAAAGAGGATTTGGAAGCGAGTATCACAACCTTCGATGAGAGTGTGAAATGGAAGTTAGACGAATCCAAGCAACTGTATCAGGGAATCTCAAAGCTCGATTCAGAAATTAAGGAACTTGACGCAAAAATTAATGCGGTAAATTCGAGGATAGAAGAGATAGAAAAGAAGTTGAAGGGGTCTGAGGTTCCAAAACTGACTTCGGAGCTTGAAAAGGTTAGAGAGGAGTTGTCGAGGAATAAAGAGGTGTTATTCTCGATAGAGAAGAGGATTGAGGGGGTTGAATTCAAGAAAAATCAAATTAAAAACCTAATTTACGAAAAAGAATCTTACATCTCAAAACTTGAGAAGGAAAAGGATGAGTTAGAAAGCAAGATCAGAGAAGGGATAGGAAGAGTTGAAGAGTTAACCAATGAGCTTGAAATGCTTAAGGAAGAAGAAGAGAGACTTGGTAAGTCGATAAAGGAGTTGAGAAGAGAGAGAGATGAGGTTTTGGAGAGAATTAAGGGGTTAGAGAAGGAGAAATCGGGTATAGAATTTGAGATTAAGAGCATAGACGAAAAGATTAGGGCAAGAACCGAATCGTTGGAGATTTTGAGACAAGAGAAAGAGGAGTTAGGAGAGGCTGAAATTGAGGCTTTCGATAAGCTTCCGAGCATTGAAGAGGTAACAAGAAGGCTTGAGGAGATTGAAAGAGAAATCTTAAGCTTTGGTGATGTCAACTTAAAGGCAATTCAGGAATTTGAAGAAGTTAAAAAGAGAAGAGACGATTTATTTGAGAAAAAACTTACTTTAGAGAGGGAAAGAAGTGAAATCATTGAGAGGATTCAGAAATACGAAAAGATGAAGAGGGATGCGTTTTATGAAGCGTTCAATGCAATTAACAAGAACTTTGCAGAAATTATAGCCGAGCTTACGAATGGTGAGGGCGAACTGTATTTGGATAGCGACGATCCATTCAACAGCGGATTGCACATTAAAGTCAAGCCCTACAACAAACCGATACAAAGGTTGGAGTCGATGAGTGGTGGTGAGAAGAGTTTAGTTGCCTTAGCGTTGATATTTGCAATTCAGAAGTATAAGCCTGCTTCATTCTACGCATTTGATGAGATTGACATGTTTTTGGATGGTGTTAATGTTAGTAGGGTTGCAAAGCTGATTAAAAACAGGTGTGAGGATGCACAGTTTATTGTTGTTTCTTTGAGAAAACCCATGCTCGAGATGGCTGATTCAATAGTTGGTGTAACCTTAGGGAGGGATAACTCATCAATAGTGACTGGAATAAAGCTGAAAGCTTAGAAGATCCGATATTGCTCATCGTGGAGATGGTAAAAAAGGGCGAGATTAGCCCTTGGAACGTTGACGTTGTCGAGTTAGCTGATAAGTTCTTAAAGAAACTTGAAGAAGCACAACAGCTCGATTTGAGAGTCTCTGGAAGAGTTTTGCTCTATGCAGCTATTTTAGTCAGAATGAAGGCTGAAATCATAACCGCTGAAAGTTTGGGATATGGAGAGGAAGAAGAGGAATTGATACCAGACGAAGTTGATTTCAGCGTTCTTGAGATAGATGAATTTGAGGAAGATAAAGAGGAAATTATCGAAGCTTTGATTACGCCAAGAAAGAAGGTTAAGAGGTTTACGCCATTGAAAGATTTGATTAAGGAGCTTAAGAGGGCTGAAGAGGTTGAAAAGAGGAGAGTGAGGCGAAAAAGAAGGGAGGCAAGGCAAGAAAAGGATTTCGATAAAACACTCAAAATACCACATGAAGAGAGCATGGAGGAAACGATTGCGATGGTTGAGAACGTGTTAAAAAAGCTGTTTAAGAGAAAGGATGTTTTGTACTTTTCGGAAATCGTTAAGGGTATGAAAATTAATGAAATTGTGTCTTATTATCTCTCAATCCTTCATTTAGCTTACAGAAGGAAAGTTGAGGTTTATCAGGAGGAGTTGTATAAAGACATAGAGATACGGGGATATAGATGATGAAGGTAAAAAGGATTGTCGAAGCTGTGTTATTTTCATCAACTGACGCCTTAACACCAAATGCAATTGCAAAGATATCCTCCATTCACGTTGATGATGTAAAGACAGCGTTGAACGAATTGATTGAAGAGTATGAGACAAGGGATTCAGCTTTAGAGATCGTAAAGATTGGGAACAAATACCTCATGAGAGTAAAGCCCGAGTACTATCCGTATGTTGAAAAATTTGTGGAAAAAGACTTAGACAAAGGTTCTTTAAGGACTTTGGCAGTCATAGCCTTCAAACAACCAATAATGCTTTCCAAATTGGCTAAAATTAGGGGTAACAAGTGCTACGAGCACGTTAAAAAGTTAAAGGAGATGGGTTTGATTAGGGCTGAGAAAAAGGGAAAGAGCAGTATTTTAACGACTACAAAGGAGTTTGCCATCTATTTCGGCTTAAAGTCTGATAAACCCGAAGACATAAAGGAGTTTTTGAAAAATTATGCTAAGAAAGATGCAAAGCTTGAGGAATATTTTGAGGATTGAGGATTCGAGAGCAAATATAAGAGCTTTTAAGCAGTTGTCAAATTCAAGATATGGTAAACTTTAATTTATATTCGTCGTTGTATTTTTATGAGTTCAAATCAAACCTATAAAGACTGCCACATCCACATAATCCCACTAAACAAGATAAAATATGAATTTAGGAAAGTATTGCTAACAAAACAATCAAAGAACTATGAAGAAATTTGTTCTTCGCCATCAAAATTGATTGAGGCGATGGACAATGCAAACCTTGAAAAGGTTGCAATTATGAGTTATCCATCTCCCGAAACACACGGTATGGGAATGGATTTGGTTTACTTTGTCATCGATTACTGTTCAGAATATAGAGACAGACTGCATCCAGTTGGAAGTATTCATCCTTCAATGGATATTAAAGAAATCGTTGAACATCTGGAAAGACAATATTCAGAACTTGTAGCATTAAAATTGCATCCAGTCCACCAGCACTTCAAGCCAAACGATTACAGAAGTGAGGAGAGAAACATGAAAAGTTTGGAAGTTGTTTATGAATTTGCTTCAGACAACAATTTACCAATTTTGTTCCACACGGGCACAAGCATTCTGCCAAATGCCAGAGTTAAGTTTGGAGACCCATTGTATTTAGATGACGTTGCAAACGACTTTCCAAAGTTAAAGATAATACTGGCTCATGGAGGAAGACCTTTCTGGATGGACAAGGCATTCTTTATCATGCGAAGGTTCAAGAATGTCTGGCTGGACATAAGCGGGATACCACCAAAAAGATTACTTGATTACTTTCCAAGGTTTGAGGTTATAGCTGAAAGGTGTATTTATGGAAGCGATTTACCAAGTCCGGGTGTTAAGGGGTTAAAGGAGAATTTAGAGGAGTTTTTATCTCTACAAATTCCAGAGGAGTTGAAGGAAAGGATAGCGATCAAAAACTTTGACAAGGTTTACAGAGTATAGATAGACTTTTAAAACTAAAACAAAAAATTTCGTTGATGTGGAGCATACTCAAAGCCTTGCGAGAAAATCCCGAGATTTTAATTGAATCGCAAAGAAGGAGGGGGGAAGACACTACAATAGTTGAAAAAGCAATAGAATTGGATAAACTATGGAGAAAGCGTTTATTTGAATTAAATCAGCTCAGACATGAGAGAAACAAGTTGGCTGCAAAAATAAAGTCTGCAAAGGACAAAACAAAACTTATAGATGAAGCAAAGAAATTATCAGATAAAATAAAGGTTGAGGAGGAGAAATTGAAAGAGCTGGAAAAACAGCTTAACGATGTTTTGCTGTCAATCCCAAACATAATTCACGAATCTGTGCCAATTGGTAAAGATGACACAGAGAACGTTCCCATAAAATATTGGGGGAAGCCAAAGGTTTACAGAGAGCACTTGGATGAATTTTTGGCCAACAACAACACAGAATATGAAATCACTGACAAAAAACCTATCCCGCATGCCGATGCAGTCGAAACTTTTGGATGGGCTGATGTGGAGAGGGCGGCAAAGGTTTCGGGAGCGAGGTTTTATTACTTGCTCGATGATTTGGTTTGGTTGGATTTCGCATTAATTTGCTACGCATTAGATTATTTAGCTAAAGAAGGCTTTAAGATTGTAAACCCTCCATACATGATGCGATACAAAGCTTATGCGGGCGTTACTGCAATTGCTGATTTTGAAGAGGTTTTGTATAAAATTGAGGATGAGGATTTGTATTTGATTGCCACCTCTGAGCATCCTTTGGCAGCGATGCACATGAACGAGGTTTTGGAAGAGGATGAGCTACCTTTAATCTATGCTGGTGTCAGCCCTTGTTTTAGGAAAGAAGCTGGAGCTCATGGCAAGGATACAAAGGGTATTTTTAGAGTCCATCAATTCAACAAGGTTGAGCAGTTCGTGTATTGTCTGCCTGAGGAAAGTTGGGAGTGGCATGAAAGATTGATAAACAATGTAGAGGTATTGTGGAAGGGTCTAGGAATTCCATACAGAATCGTAAACATTTGTACGGGTGATTTGGGTATTGTTGCTGCAAAGAAATATGATCTCGAAGCTTGGATGCCCGCCCAAGGAAAATACAGGGAGATGGTGTCTTGTAGCAACTGCACAGACTGGCAGAGTTACAGATTAAACATAAGGTTTGCTGAGGAAAGGGGGAAGCCAACCAAGGGATTTGTGCATACTTTAAACTCAACAGCTATTGCAACAACTAGAACAATCACAGCCATCATCGAGAACTTCCAGCTTGAAGATGGTAGGGTGGAGATACCCAAGGTTTTGAAAAAGTATTTGGAGGTAATTGAATCTGCCCCGAAGGACTATTTAATTCCAAAATCGAAATAAATCATTAACCCTCCAATTTTCTAATTTTTGCCACAAAAAATCCAGAAGTTTCGTGTTTGTGTGGATAAAATCGTCTAGCTTTTCTTAATTGTTTGTTAAATTTAATCTTCGTGTTCGGGATTGATACAAAAGCTTCATCGCCCCAATCCACTTCTTCAACTGTTGCTTTTCCATTGTATTCGTTTAGTAAAGCATCAATTACCATCTCGTTTTCTTCGGGCGTTAAAGAGCATGTTGAGTAAACAAGCATTCCATCCTTCTTCAAACTCTCAAATGCCGATTTTATTAAATCGAACTGCAAAGAATGGCAGAATTCTATGTCCTCTTTGCCCCTACTCACCTTTCTCGTTTTGTCCTTGTGAATGATTCCTTCTCCAGTGCAAGGTGCATCCAACAATATCTTATCAACTTTTATGTTCAATTGATTGAACTTTACGGCGTTCATGTTTAAAATGGCGATGTTTAAGCATCCCATTCTGTGAACGTTGTCTATTAGTGGTTGTATTCTTTCCTTATTGGCTTCGATTGCTATTATTACACCCCTATTCCCCATAAGTTGAGAAATGAAGGTTGTTTTACCACCCGGAGAAGCTGCAAAATCAACAACGACATCTCCTTTCTTGGGATTTAGGGCTAATGGAGGAATACATGAGCTTTTGTCCATGACGTAGTAGTATCCCATTAGGTATTCGGGTGTAGCCCCTATCGAATACGGCTCCTCTTTAACCATGTAACAAAATGGTATATCGGTCTTGGATAAAACAAATCCCCTCTTGTTTAATTTCTTCAAAAGCCTATCTTCATCAATCTTTATCGTGTTAATCCGTATGTATTTTGGCAGACCATTCTCAATTGCTTTGATTAGGTTTACTGCTTCATCACCAAAAAAATTGAGCCATCTCCTCACAATAAATTCATCGTAACCGTACTTTTCTGCCAGTCTCCTTGATTTTTTGGTTGAGGGGAAATCGACAATCTTCATATCTGTAACTTTTTGGAAATTATAACTTCATAATCTGGAAATTTCCGAGTTAAAATTGATGCTAATTCTCTTTTATTTTTTAGTAACGCGTTAAATTGGTGAACATTAAGTCCAAGTTGTCTGCAGCACTTGTCTCTTACAGTATTTACAGTCACATTCCTACGTTTTGCTACAATTTTCGCTGCATCTTTGAATTCTATCCCACGATCTACTAGTTCTACAACCTCTAAAATTTGTTCAAGAGCTACAGGGAGTTTAATTGAGTGAGTTGAAATTTGAATTTCATGTTTTTCTCTTCTGCTTTCAATTATTTGCTTTTCAGTATTTCTTTCTGGTATATCATCATGCTCAATTAATGAATCAAAAATATGTATTGATACAGAGCGTCCCACATTTTCTCTACAGTCCCACATTTTCTCTACAATATGTTTTGAATTCCAAAACAATTGTTTCAAATGGCAAATCCTGAACTTCTCTAAGTTCGCTTGTTATTTTGTCTATTACAATTACTATTGATTCAGGACTTTTATCAAGTGTGTCTTTAAGGGTTTTGTAAAGCTCATCATCAACACCCATTTTTGTAATTTTGTATTTCAGTTCAATATCTTTTTGAATTAAATTATAAAATGTGTCAATTAATTTTAATCTCTCGGAAGTATTTTTAATTGCAATATTAAACTTTGTTATTTGAGGAACGATATGACTAAATATTTGATGAGTTGACAACTCTATCTCGACAATATACCATTTTCTATCCTCTAATAGCAAAACAAACCCATCAGGAATAGTACCAATACCAGAATGTTCGGTTTTTATTTTAGTTCCTTCAAAAAATAATGAGTTTTCGCCAAATATGTATTTTACATGTTCTTTAAACAAATCTTCTAATTCCTTTTCATTTTCATTCTTATAATTGTATGGGTAATACCTCACTCCATCTTTTACAACTATTTTTTTCATAAGTTAATCCACCTCAAATTTTTATTTTGCTATATTTAAAACCATACTTAAAACTATATTTTCTTTACCATATATTCGAAGTTCTTTCTGTAACCAAATCGCCTGTAGTAATCCCTCACACCAACTCCACTTATTACGGAAATCTTATCGTATTTCTCCTTTGCAATTTCTTCCGCCTCCCTTAACAACCTCTCCCCAAACCCTTTATGTTGGAATGCATCACTTCTCTTGCCTACAGCTATAGCCTTACCGTAAACGTGCAACTCCCTAATCAAAGCTGAGTCTTCCAAAGCCTTTATGAACGGCTTGTGTGGAGATCTCAGCCTTAAAAATCCAACTAGTGCATCGTAATCTGGAATTTCGTAAGAAATGAAATATTCCCTGCCTTTTGACGCCTTGTATTTTCTAACAACAAACTCAGCCTTGTTTATTTCATCTGCTGGAACTTTTAAGTGTCCAACTTCCCTACACCTAATACATCTACAACCATAACCCAATTCTTTAAGCCTTTGTTTAACCAACTGCCTGATGTTGCCTTTATCCAATCCAATTGCGTGGTTTATTGGTATATCCCTTTGAATTCTTTGCACCCTGACCCATTCAGAGAAGTGTTTTTTCGCCTTAGCAATAAGTTCCACAACCTCATCAGTCGTGTAAGGCTTGTATTCTCTCCTTTCCCACATCTCGTAAAGTTTAGTCCCCTCAACAACAAGTGTTGGATATATTTTGAGATAGTCGGGCTTAAAGTTCTCATTTTCAAAGATTTCCTTGAACATTCTTAAATCCCTTTTAAAATCTGATTTGGGTAAGCCGGGCATTACATGGTATCCAACTTTAAATGCTGAATCCTTGAGCAGTCGTGTTGCTTTAATCGTTTCTTCAACGTCATGTCCTCTCTGTATAAACTCTAAAACGTCGTTGTAAATGCTCTGTACACCCAATTCAACCTTAGTGCCTCCAAACTTCAGCATCTCAACTATGTGTTCTTGCTTAGCGTAATCGGGGCGAGTTTCAAAGGTTATACCTATACATCTCGCTTTAGCTTTCTCATTCTTTTTCTTTGCCTTTTCTAAGTCGTTTTCCAATTTTACATTCCTATCAAAAGAATTTAAGGCGTTAAAGATGGAGAGCATAAAATTTTCTTTATACTCCTTCTCCCTTGCTGGAAAAGTCCCACCCATCACTATTATCTCTACTTTGTCAATCTCATGCCCTATCTCCTTAAGCTCCCTAAGCCTTGCAGTAACCTGTTTGAATGCGTTGTAGTTGTGTTGTCTGCCCCTCATAGCAGCAGGCTCCAACCCAATGTAGCTTTGCGGCGTATTTCTTTCAACACCTCCCGGGCAGGGTAAACATTTTCCATGGGGGCAGGGGGCTGGAGAGGTCATTACAGAAACAACAGCAACTCCAGAAATCGTTCTTACTGGTTTTAATCTCAAAATCTCCCTTAATCTTCCATATTTTTCATCATCTTTGCCATACAGTTTAAAGTAGCTTAAAATATCAGCATTAGACGGAATTTTTTGAAGTTTATACTTCCTACAAACTTCCTTCTTTAATTTTGCTACCTTTTCTTTCTTCAAATTTAAATTTAAGATGGCGTACGCTAATTCTAAACACACTTTTTTTAATTTTTGATTTGAATCCATGTCATTCTCTTCGATTAGCGTGATGGGCATTAATTTTATTTTTAGTCACAAAGTGTGTATAACTTTAGCCCTTAATTTTTAATCGGAATCAAACAAATAATCTCAAGCCTCTCTGAATCTTCATTGATGACTTGATGCATTTCGTTAGGCTTCACAAATATGGCGTTTCCCGGCTTGATTTTTACTTTGGTTTTTCCATCTGAAACGTAGCCTTCACCTTTAACAACAAACATCTCATGCTCCCAATCGTGGGTATGCAAAGGTGTATTGCCACCCCTTTCAATCACAAAATAGCGCATTGCAAAATTTTTTGCACCAATTTTCTCATCAATCAACCACCTAACCGTTGTTTTTTCTGCCTCTTCAACTCTCTCTTCCGGAATGTCGCTTAAATCAACAACTTGCATGGTATTAATTGATTTATGTAATTTAAAATTGTTGCAATATCCAAATTTTGGAAAGGGTGAAAAAGCAAAATGTTATCTCAAGAAGTGGAGGAATGCGTAAAAACAGATAACACCAATCATGGATGCAACGAATATCAAAGCCTGATTGAATTCCCAGAAACCAAACATTGTGTAGTAAACAGTTAAAAAAGATAGAACGCCAAAAACGAAGAATAGCGACGATAATGCAACTTTTTTAATTAATTGTAATGCCATGCAGTTTGTTAATATTCCGTTTTATCAAGCTTGCGTTGTATTTTTGTTAGATTAAATAATTGTTCAGTATTAGTGGTAATACCAGGCAACCCATACAGCTTATTCTCCTTATCTTTAGAAAAATTGTCGATAGTCCAATTGGGATTGCTGCAATAAACACTGCCAAGCCAAACGTCCCTGTCAAAACGTAGACAACCAGAAATAGAAATGTTAAAACTGCAAAGGACAGATAATCAAACCTAATCCTCTCAATGAACTTCAAAAATAACAGAGTCAAGATAAAAACGAGTAAAGTTGATAATAAAGACACGAATATTCCTGAAAAGAGGACTAACGATAGATCCTTGTCAATTCCCAGCTTAAGAAATACTGATGCAGCCCCACTTCTCACCCTTCCGACCGCAAAAAGGATTGCAAAACACAAAAAGGCATTTGACGTGTTTGCTGAGCTTAGTGCTGCAATAAATTTCTCCCTGTCTTTTAAACCTGCAGATGCCATAACAGTTGCGATACCTGAACTTACACCAGGAAAAAGACTTACCAAAGCTCCTGACAAACTTCCAGATAAAACACTGGGAAATGATGGCATTTTGATATTTATTATCTGTTTGGGTATCTTGTTCGTTTTGAAACTCACAATAAGTGTGGGTGCGGCGAACAACCCAGTTAGTAGTGGAATAAAAATTGAAGATGCGATGTTTACTTCAGCGAGATTTTGATACTCAAATGCCACAAATCCCAAAAATCCTGAAGTTAGGAAAACAAGTAATGCATACATTCTTTTTCTCCATGCTGCAAAACTACCTTCAAAAATCTCAGCTTTTTCGCTCATTACAACGAATATTGATACTAAAATCAGGAAGTGTGGGGCAAATGCATAAATTTGGTTGTATAATTTGCTCAAGAATGACACAAACAGCAAGAAAATTGGTGTTGATAACAAAAATGCCATCAAACTTGAGATTGCAGAAATAGAAATAGCCTCAAACCCCTTTCCATCCAAAACCATGTCATGAGCTGGTAAAACGGCAATTGCTGTGTCTTCTTCCGGTACACCAATTAGAACAGATGGAATTATATCGATGAATGAGTGGACAATTGCGTTTGTGAAGACTATTACACCCAATTCTTGTGGTGTGAAGTAATGGGATAGCAAAGGCAGATAAGCCAATATCATTGCTGCAAACGTGTTGTTGTGGATGCCAGGTGTTAAACCACTGATTATGCCTAACACAATCCCTAGCATCAAAGCCTCCAACACATAAAAGAAAATTTTTAAAAATTTTATGAATTTTTTGTTTTACTTTCGTTTGTTGCAACAACACCAAGATTTTTATTCTTGACGGAAACTTGGGTTGTGAAAGTTGCGATAATCGGTGCGGGTTTAACTGGGCTGAGTGCTGCCTTAAACTTGAAAGAGTTTGCTAAGGTTAAGGTGTTTGAGGGGGAAAATGTTGGAGGTTTAGCAGCATCGTACTGCAAAAACTATTGCATTGAAAAATTCTATCACCATTGTTTTAGGCAAGATGCTGAGTTGCTGAAGCTTATAAAGGAGCTCAAACTCTCAAACAAGCTAGTGTGGAGAATAGCAAGAGTTGGATACGCAGTTGATAGCAAAATTTACCCTTTAAACACACCCTTTGAAATTCTAAGATTTCCATATCTCAGTTTATATGATAAACTCAAACTTGCAATGTTTACGATTAAAAGTCGAAAGAGAGATTATGTTTTAGAAGATAACAAAGGTGTTGTTGATGGAATAAAGGAAGAGTTGGGCGAAAAATTGCTGAACAATTTCTTTATGCCCTTATTGAAGAGCAAATTTGGTGAGAATTACAAAGAAGTTAGCTATGCTTGGCTGCTCGCAAGAGTCTCAATCAGGAGTAACAGAAAACACGGTGGAGAGGAGTTGGGTTATTTGAGGCATGGATTCCACCAGCTAATCGAAAAAATGGGGGAAGATGTTGATGTGAATAGAGGAGAGATCAAACTAGAAAAGTTAGAAAAGTTTGGAAGGTTTTTGCTAAAGGGGGAGGAGTTCGATGCCGTGATATACACAGCCCCAATTCCAGAGCTGGATGAAAAACTTAGAAGTGCTTTGAATTTGCCAAATATAAAATATCAAAGCTCTGTGTGTGCTTTGATAGGGTTAAAGGACAAGATAACAGACATCTACTGGACAAATGTAAAAGACGAGTTGGTTTTTGGGGCTTTAATTGAACACACAAACTTCATGCCGTTGGAAGATTACGGTGAGCACTTGGCTTATTTGGCAAGCTATTCAACACCTGAGGGGTGGTTGTTTAACAAGAGTGAGGATGAATTGAAAAAGTTGTACATGAAGGATGCAAAGAGATTTGGCGTTGATGAGAAAAACATCAAGTGGATTAAGATTTTCAAAGCAAAATACAGCGGCCCAATCTTTGAGAAAGGATATACCAAGAAGATTACAGATTACAGAACACCGGTTAAAGGATTTTATATTGCTGGAATGACGTCGAAGCCAAACTATCCTGAGAGGAGCATGAATGGGAGCATAAAGGCGGGAAGAGAGGTTGCTGAAGTTTTAAAATCAGATTTTGGGCTGATATAGTTTTATTTGGAAAAGATTACCTAAAACAAAAGAAAATTAGTTTTATAAGTCCTTCTAAACAACACAAAACGATGTTAAAAAGAGAAAAGAGACTGGAGCGAAAAATTGCAAAAGAAAGAATAAGGATATTGATTGAAAAAGCTGAGAAGATGAAACTTGAAGATTATGAGTTGGCTAAAAGGTACGTTGAATTGGCAAAGAAAATCTCCATGAAATATCGAGTCAGAATTCCAAAAGAGCTTAGGGTAAAGTTCTGCAAAAAGTGTCTGTATCCTTATAAATTTGGAAAATTTAGGGTTAGAGTTAGAAAGTCAAGAGTGATTATTACGTGCTTGAATTGCGGTTTTGAGAGAAGAATTCCGATTAGACCTAAATTATAAGTGGGAGTACCCCCTAAATTCAATCTTATCTATTTTGTCACCTTTTTTCATCCAAACTCCTTCACCTTCAACAACCTCACCAATTTCAAATCCGTATGATTTCTTTTTTGATGTGTAAACCAGCTCATAATCTCCACCAGCATATAAAAACAATTCTAAAGCTTTGTGTAACGAAACAAATTCAGTCAGATGATCTAGTGGCAATAAGTCGTAATCCAAGACGATTGAAACATTGCTCTTCTCCGCTATTAGGTTTAATGAAATAGCTAAGCTATCGCTTATATCAGTCATAGAATTGGCGTGCTTTGCTAATTCTAAACCCTCATTAATACGTGGCTCAGGTGTAAATAGGGATTGAGGATACGCTATCTCCTCTCTCTTCTTTCCAGAAAACAATTGTTCTAAGCTTAATTGAGCTTTGCCAAGCAATCCGGTCAGATAAACTCCATCCCCAACCTTGGCGTTAGCTTGGGTAACTATTCTCTGTGCAACACCCAGCGCAAACCCTGAAATATACAGTTCATCACCAAAGTCGATATCTCCACCAACAACAGCCACATCGTACTTTTTAGCTAATTTTTGCATACCGTCGAGTATTCTTTCGAAAAACTCGTCGTCAATCCCATCTCTTATTGTGATAGTATATAAAAAATGCATGGGTTTTGCCCCGCAAGCAGCCAAATCACTGAGATTTACAGCCAAAGCCATGTGCCCCATCTCTTCGGGAAACATGCCCTCAGGAAAATCGGCCTTCTCATGCAAATTGTCGGTAGTTAAAACAACGTTTTTACCCCCAATTTTAACAATCGCCGCATCATGCTCTCCTGCTGCGATTAAGATGTCATCTCTTTCAACTGCAAAGATTTTAGATGCTTTCTCAATAAGCTTGAACTCTCGCATTCTCATACAAACACACCACCCTGTTCGTTACATAAAGGCTTGTGAGAGGTTGTTTGTCCAGAGAAACAAAGTCTGCATTTACATCTTTCATTAACTGCACGGTTTTGTTTGAGAACTCTCCATGGGCAAAGGCACCTATGCAAACCACCAAATCGTTTTTTATCAAATTCTTGAAGTGCTTTTCATCTTTATCTCCATCTTCTGTCAGTAATGCAACTTTTTTGTCCCTAGCCAGCGAAATTATCAGTTCTTCGATTGTAATGTTTTTCATCTCCAACAACACTTGGTCTTTTACCCTTATTATCCCCTTGTCAAACAAATCTTCCATCAAACCTACAAACCTGTTGTAGTTCCTTGGCAATCGCGTTCTTCTATTTATCCACAAGATTTCATCATTAATCGTGTGTACATAAATTTCAATCTCACGAATTCTCGAATCCAATGTTGAAAGTAGGCAATAGTGGATTATATCTGGTCTTCCCCTCTTACTTCGATTGCGGAGATTTTCCATTGCTATATGATGCTTTGAATCGTCAAGCAGAATCTTATTCGGTTGTTTCCTTCTCCTCTTTGCATCTTTAAGAATGATGGGATGTTTCGATATTTCATCCGGTACTAATTCAAGTGCAGATTCAAGGAATATCAGAGTTAACATTTAATTTTTGTGGATTTTAGGTTTTAAATCGTTTTTTGCTCGATGTTTTATTTTACTATAACAATTTACTACAACAAATTCAATGTGATGATCCGAATTAATTTTAATCAACCACTCCCACGCCAAGCACTCTCTCAGCAGGCAACTTTGCAAATGCCTGATAAGGCTAAGTCCATCAAAATTCAAGCTCATGTGGGGCTTAACAAAAATTATACCAATCAACAAACTCATCAATGGATGCAAACATGTGGTTTCTGCCCCATCAAGCCATTCGTTTGAAGATGACTTATCCTTGCCAAGATGTTTCACTCCCTTCTTTACAAGAAATTCCTTAAATGAGTGCTTAGCCATTTCTCTATTTCTTTTACTGGAGTTTCTTTGTCGAGTCGTCTGATTATCCTTGACTTCTTGTTCGTTAGTTTTCTCACGGGATGTGGGTTGTGAAATAATTTTGGGATAAGACCAATCAAAAAGATGACAAAAATTAAAATATCTCAAAATTGAATTAGTAATATGGGTGCAGATATTGGAGAACTGTTTGAGAAGGAAGAAACAACCTTAGAGTCATTTTCAGGTAAAAAAGTTGCAATAGATGCTTTTAATACCCTTTATCAATTCATTTCAATAATTAGACAGCCGGATGGAACGCCTTTAAAGGATTCTGAGGGCAGGATTACCTCTCATTTGTCGGGCATACTCTATAGGGTTTCAAACATGGTTGAGTATGGAATAAAACCGATTTTTGTTTTTGATGGCGAACCACCAGAATTTAAGTTAGCAGAAATTGAAGAAAGGAAGGAGAGAAGGAAGGAGATGGAGGAAAAGTGGAAAATAGCCCTTGAGGCTGGAGATGCGTATGCTAAAAAGTACGCACAGGCTGCTGGAAGAGTGGATGAGTACATAGTTGAGTCTTCAAAAAAACTGCTGAATTTCATGGGCATTCCATACGTTCAAGCTCCATCAGAAGGTGAGGCTCAAGCAGCTTTCATGGCTATGAAGGGTGATGTTGAATATACTGGAAGTCAAGATTACGATTCTTTGCTCTTTGGAAGTCCCACACTTGCAAGAAATTTGGCTATTACTGGAAAGAGAAAATTGCCGGGAAAGAACGTTTACATAGATGTAAATCCTGAAATCATAGATTTAAGCAAAAATTTGGAAAAGTTAGGATTGACGAGGGAACAACTAATCGATATTGCATTACTCATAGGAACTGATTACAATAAGGGCATAAAAGGTGTTGGTGCAAAAAAAGCGTACAAGTACATTAAAACCTACGGAGATGTTTTTAAGGCGTTAAAAGCGTTGAAAGTAGATGAAGATACAGAATTGCTTGATAAAATAAGGAATTTTTATCTTAATCCACCTGTAATTGACGATTACGAGATAAAGTTTGGTGAGCCCGATGAAGATAAAATAATAGAATACTTGTGCGAGGAACACGATTTTAGTAAAACGAGAGTTGAGAAAGCTGTTGAAAAATTGAAATCCATCACATCCAGCCAGCTTACACTTGAAAGGTGGTTTTGATGGAAAAACACGAGGCGAAAATCAATCCTACAATTGGAATCATAACAGTATCAACGTCGCGATGGGAAGAGTTTGGAGATGTGGATGATGTTAGCAAAATTAAGGAATTAGGAGACGAGTCCGGCAAAATCATAAAAAATTTGTCCAATTTTGAAGTTATCGAATACAGACTGGTTCCTGATGATGAGCAAAGGATAGTTGCAGCTTTTAAAGAGTTGCTGGGGAAAGTTGACGTAATAATTACAACTGGTGGAACTGGAATTGCACCAAAAGACGTGACAATAGAGGCTTTAGAACCTTTAGTTGATAAAAAATTGGATGGATTTGGCGAAATCTTTAGAATGTTGAGCTACAAGGAAGTTGGAACTGCTGCAATATTATCGAGGGCTTTTGCTGGAGTTATTGATGGTAAGGCTTTATTTTGTTTGCCGGGCTCAAAGAAAGCCGTTAAATTAGCAATGGGCCTAATCAATCCATTAATTAGGCATGTAATCACTCATGCGAGGGGTTTGAAGTGATTAAGGCTTAAAAAACAATCCCTGTTTCTTTGTGAGCCTCCTACCTCCACAAAACGGGCAGAACAGATTTGGGATGTGTAGTGGACCAGAATAACTCGTTACTCTTTTAACAACAATATCAAACTCTGAACCACATCTCGCACAATATAGATTTTCGAGTTTGTTTTCCATAATAAGTAAATTAAAGATAGTTTATTTAAGTCTTGTTTAAATTTAGTTGATATTTTCTGTTTAAATGAAATTTTTGGGGTAGTTATTCTCTTTAGCATACATAGATCTTGATTATAGCAGTATAATATAACGTTATAAAAGTTTTGGTAGGTATGCGAGGCTCCAAGCATGTGAAGAGTTTAAGTGACTAAAGATGCAAACTAGCATATTCATTGTTAGGCGAAGATAGAGAGTATATTAAATCTCTCCAAAGACCCTTATCATTTTTTGTTTTAGCCCTATATTCTCTATTGATAGACGTATTAATGTTTTTTCTTCATCCGAAAAGTGTTTATAATCACTGAAGAAGAACAAAATATTAAATGAATTAACTATACTATTCATTTTTTCGATTCGATTACGTACATATTCTAAATTATCAGGTTGTGGAGTTATTTCATCAATATAATCTATCAACTCAAAGTATAATTCATTTGTAGTATGAATGAAGTTAGATAACTCTTTGTATTCTTCATCCCAAATAGCTATTACTTTTTTTACTATATTTCGTAATTTATCTGAGTCGAACATATTGTTATACGTCATTTCAAATGGATACGTTTGCAAATAATCTTTTATATCTTTATCTTAAGGGGACGATATTTAGACATACTTTTTTTAAAAAATTCAACAGGATGATCCTTATAATATAGAAGCACAACAATGTTTTCCAACGATCGTCTAATCATAGCACAAGATGCTGATTTAAAACCTAGTGTCCCCAATACAAGTACTTGATTTGTATTTGACACGATCTCTCTTAGATATTCTATTAAACCCATCGGAAGAACAGTGTTGCTATAAAAGTTATTTACCCAAATCTTAATTGATAGTGACCACTAATAACTTTTGTAAAAAAATTATCTAGAATATCTCTATTTAAATCTTTTGTATGGGATCCAAAATGATCTTCAATATATTTCCTCACTATCTCTACTTGTTCTTTTATATGCTGCTCTACAGACATTTTTATCCGTCTCCTTTATAACGATCAAAGAATTCTAGCCACATGTCTACAAAGTTTTTTTGTTTTGTACGAATCTTTTCCTCGCGTGTGATTGAATTATTTTTTAGAAATTCTTTTAGGGCTTTGAAGAAAACCTCTATGCTATTATCATCTTTCTTTGACACTTCAACAATTATTATACCAATAATTTCACTTCTGCTTTTATTTCCTCTTGGAAATTTAAAATTTAAAGATTTTTCAGCAAATTTTATGAGGTCCTCGTTCTTTGGGAACTTATGTTTGTCCACTAGTATTGTGGGAAGGATACCTATAAGTTCTGTCATTGTGTTTTGAGAAGTTTTTTTTGCATATTATTTTTAAGAAGCTCAAATAACTCATTTTTAACATCTTTAAGTACGTTCTCGTTTACTTTAATGAAGTCTGGTGTCTCTCTATAAGTTTTTGCTAATGAGTCTAATATATCTAACACTATATATATAACATTTTTTACTTCGTCCTTCATTTTAAAGCCTCCCTTTGGTTATTAGCTCTTTCGTAATCTCAATAATCTGGTCTTTTAACTCTTCATCATTTAAGTCGATTATATACTGAGAATGTTTATCTCTTTCCTCGGGAGAAAGTGCTTTTGCTATCTTTATTTTATATTTAAGCTCTGAGTCAAAAAGTTTATTTTTCCATTCGGGACGTTCTTCTAGTTTCTCCTTAATCTCACTATATATTCTCCAATCTGGGCGAACCATCGTGAGAATAATACCTAAAAAATCAATATTTTTTTCAAATTCTTTTTTAAGTCTATCTATATAGTTTTGTAATAGGGGTAATCCAAATAATGATAGGAAATCTAGTTTCATGGGAACAATGTAGTAGTCAGAGGATAGTAGAGATACTTTGGTATATGCTGATATTGTTGGTGGGGAATCTAAGATGATAACATCATATTCATTTCTATAATGTTCGTTTATATACTGGTTAAGTCTAAAAGGACTTTCGTTTAAGTTAATGGTCATTATATGTAAATGTGATGGGATTATATCGAAATTCTCTGAGATATTGAAAACAGGGTCGATGTAGGATATATCCTGCTGACCCCTAGAGACCACGGATGGTAATTGAGAGTCGTCAGATAAAATACCATAAATTGTTTTTCTCGAATTTTCCATTATCTCGATTATTTGATCGTTCTCTAAAGTATATTGAGTAGCATTCATTTGGGGTCAACATCAATCAAAAGAACTTTTTTACTAAACTCTTTTGATAAGGTGTATCCTATATTTACAGCCAATGTTGTTTTACCAACGCCACCTTTCATGTTTATGAAAGACAACACCTTCCCCATATTTCTACCCCTTATTTTCATAACTCCAAATATCCAGTATATTTTCACGAAGGCATATAAATTATCACACCATCCAAAATATTTAAATTTTTTCTATCTATCTAAATTTATACAAAAATTTAGTGACCATGAACACGTTGATAAGCTTATTGAAGAACTAAAGCTTAGGAAATATTTCTATAGAAGAGCTGAGAAGAAAATATAAGGGCATCATCAAATGTTTGAAATCAGGGGAGCATCAAGGAATCTATGCTAGATGCTCGCATAGAACGAATTATTTTCTTTTATAGGAGCAAGAGAAGCAAAAATAAAAAAGTGGCACTTCCCACATTGTAAGTAAATATACTAAAAACTCGTCAATCCGCCTTAGATAGTTAAAAGTAAAAAACAATTGGGATTTTAAACGATTTTAAAGCGAATATTTATATTTTAATCCCAAAATAATAAATTAATTTGCTAATAAGTCTTCGCTATCGCCACCAGCTTTCCTTTTCCGCCGCAAATTATGCATTCGCCATCGATCTCTGCATATATCCAGTCCAACTCTTCAAACCATCCCAAAACGCTGCCCTTAACATCTTCCTCAATCCTCTCTCCACAATCTAGATTGTTGCAGAGATGCGTTAATCCAACCCCATTTCTGACCCATTCAGCCAGATCGTTCAACTCATCGAAATACTTCACCTTCTCTTTCATCCATCCCACAGCTTTATCCCTAATTCTCTCTTTGAACTCCATTGCCCATTGTATTATTAAATCATCATTTATTTCGTCAATTGATACCTTAAACTTCTTCCTCTCATCCCTAAATGAGACAACAACGCTGTTTTCTTCAGCCTCTTTTGGACCTATCTCAATTCTTATGGGCACACCTTTAAGCTCCCATTTGTAATATTTAGCTCCTGGCCTATCTTCGCTATCATCTAAAACAACTCTGAAGTTCTTTAGCTCGTTTAACACAGCTCTTGAAATTTCCATTACCTTCTTCTCTTTGCCCTTGTACAGTATAGGTATTATTACAATCTGGATTGGCGAAACTTCGAACGGCAAAACCAAACCCAAATCATCGCCATGAATGCTGAGCAACGCCGCAACACATCTCTCTGAGATGCCGTAGCACGTTTGATGGACAAGCTGATGTTCACCGTTAACATCTTCATACTCTATTCCGAAAGTCCTTGCAAAGTTGTCGGCTAAGTGATGAACTGTCCCAATCTGCATTGTTTTTCCGTCGGGCATT
>QMZC01000027.1 GCA_003662995.1 Archaeoglobales archaeon | reverse complement strand
TCTCTGTTAGTTTTTCCTCTTCTCTTGTGTCTTACAATGTACCTTATCTTCCTCTCTGTCAATCTGCCGTAACCCATCAGTTGTTTGAGGGTATTTAAAGTCAAATTTTTTGGGACTATACACGTAAAAGATGAGCTTAAAAAGTTTAAATTTACTTATGGTAAATCTAATAGACCAATTGATGTAAAAATTACGGTTGATGATGAAGACGTTTCTGCAGAAGGGTATTTAAAAGTAGTATTATATACGCCATTCTCCGGAAAAGATGAAAGTGAGTTAGAGAGCCAAAGCATAAACGATCCTAATACAATTTACTGGCTTGCTGTATCAGACTCAGAGTTTGAAAGAATCTTAGAAAGAACCATTGCTTTAAAAGATACTGTGAATCAAATAAAAACCTCTACAACTACAGAAACTCAGAAAGCGTATTTGAAATTACTCCAGGAAGAATTAGAAACAAATCAAAAAAATGAGCTTCCAAGACTATTACAAGCAATTTTTAGAAATGGTGTGATTATCAAAAATGGAGGCAGGATTAAACCTCTAAACAACACTATTGAAAAAACTCTTCAAATTATGCTAAAAGATGTAGCAAAAGAGCTGTATTATGAATTTATCGATGTTAGATTAAAAGATGAGGATTGTGCAAAGATACTGACATGGCAACCGGGTACAAAAATACCGAATGAATACTATAAGCTAGATATTATATCTGAAAACACCATTAAAGTAAGTTCAAAAGTCCCGTCAACAGTCCTTAAAGAAATTGAGCGTAGGAGGAATTATGGACTATCAAGAACTGGAAAGGATCTAATTAAAGAATTTGAAAAACCTCCTTTTGGATGGGATCCAAAAATTGTGAGACTTGCTGTTGCCACGCTTTTCAAAGCTGGAAAAATATCCGTTTTATGGAGTAACAAAGAGTATTTGACTCCAAGTCCTGAGTTGTTTAGAGTATTTTCAAAAGTAAGTGAGTTTAATAAAGCAACCTTTGACGTGTTGCCAGAAGTAGATTGGAGAGCAGCAAGTGAACTCATTTCCAAGATATTTGGCGAAATTGGTGGAGACACTTTTGAAAAAACAGCAGAACAAGTAGAAAAAATTACAACTAAATGGTTTGGCGAAGTTAAAAATCTAGAAGTCAGGGTGAAGGACAACGAATTACCAGAATGTATTCAAAAATCCGTATCTGAGTTTCTTAGAGATATTAGTGAAATAGTAGAAGCTGATGATCCTAACGCAAGGCTCAGAAAGTTTTTAGAAAAAGAAAAAAGTCTCATGAAAAACATAAAAGTCATAAAGGAGCTTAAAAAATTTGATTTTGATAGCTATAGAAAGTTAAGGAAATTTGCTGAAAATCAAGCAGTATTAGTAGAGTTTAGTGGTAAATCTGAACGTCTTGAAAATTTAATTAAAACTGTTTCCTCTGATGTGGTAATCAGCAGGCTTGAAGATGCAATTGCAGATTATGGTATCCTACTTGATGAGTTTAAAGCAAGATATGAAAAAGAACATTCAGCTTTCACAAAAAGTGTTAGAAGAGCGATCGAAGATGTAAGGAATCATGAAGCGTTTAGAAGTAAACCCAATGAAGCTAAGGAGGTATTAGCAAAGTTGAATGAATTGCTTTGTGAAGAATTTAATTTTGATGACAATTCTTTGCTATGCAAGAACTGTAAAAAAACCTCTAACTGCTTTGAATAAAAGTAAAATTGAAGAGACAAAGAAATGGGTACTTTCCAATCTCGATAAACTTGTTGAAAAAAAGAGGGATAAAATTGAACTTAGGCCATTCAAGAAAAAGGAAATAGTAAAATTAGATGAAGTAGATAAAATTATAAAAGATTTAAAAGAACATTTTAGAGATTACACTGGTGAATTGGAAATTGAAATCAATGCAGAGCCAAGGGGTGAGTGAATGTTATCTACCTCCCAGCGGAGGTTAATCGAAAACGTTGTTTTGAGGTGCAGGCGAGTTCTAGAGGATGAGTTTGATAGATTATTGAGAACCTATGGTTTTTTGCCAGATAGAATTATTGAAAAGGAAAAAATCACAGTAGATAAAAGGAGTATTCGTGAAGAACTTGAGATTGCAATAGAAAGAGAAGGAAAAAGCTACAAAAAAGCAAGAGGTAGATACATTAAGTACTGTGCCTTCACGTTCCTCAACAGAATTCTTGCCCTGAGAATGGCTGAAACACATGGCTTGATTGAGGAAACAATATTAACAAGACCAGAATATGGTGATAGATCAAAAAGAGAACGAGACATGGTGGATGAATTTCCAGAACTCGCGTCTAACCCTGAAGAATTGGCTTACAAAGCTCTTGAAGAAGCATATAATGAGATGGGAGAATACATCCCTTATCTTTTTACCTCAAATGATCCATATTCGATTCTGAAACCGTCTATCAAAGCATATGGGGAGTTAAGAAGAATAATCGCTGAGCTCCCTGAAGATATTTTGAGAGAATTTGAAACGATAGGCTGGAGCTATCAGTATTTTAACAATGAAGAAAGAAGAGAGATAAGAAGGAGGATGCGAGGATCTCCTGACCCAGATGAGGTTCCACCAATAAACCAGTTTTACACCGTTGATTGGATAGTGAAATTTCTAGTCCAAAACACTCTTGGAAAACTCTGGATTGAGATGCATCCAGAATCTGAAATTGAACTCGATTATTTGGTTCCAACGAAAAATGAACTTAGTATGCCCAAAAGAGTTAAAGTTGAGGACATTAAAGTTCTTGACCCAGCTTGCGGTAGTGGACATTTTTTGCTTGGAGCGTTTGACTTGTTATTCAAAATGTGGATAGAAGCACATCCAGAAATTCCTCCTTGGCAAATACCATCTCTAATACTTGAGAAAAACCTTTATGGGGTTGATATTGATTTAAGAGCCGCTCAAATAGCGGCTATGGCTCTCTATCTTAAAGCAATGACAACATTTGAGAAGTTTAAGGAAAATGGAGCAGAATTTGAGCTAAAAAGGATGAATATAATCTGTGCAGATATACACTTTGTTGACGGAGAAAGAAGAGCAAAGTTTCTCACACAATTTGAGTACGATAGAAACTTGAGGAGGATAGTTGAAGAAACTTTAAGGGCTTGTGAAAATGCCTTTGAAATAGGTTCACTTCTAAAAATAAGACAACCTTTTGAGAAGCTTTTTGAGACGAGAAAGAAAAAAGGGTGGGGTAAAGTTAACTTCGTGCAATCACAGCTTGTAGAATACGTGACTGAGTTGGCTGAATCTGTTCCCAAGAAATACACTGTTGAAGAAATAGTCCAAAAAATAGGAGAATTTGTGAAAGAGGCGTCACAGTCAAAAGACATGGGTACAATTCTTTTTGGTTTAGATGCTGAAAGGGCGATTAGCTTAATAGATGTTTTGAGTGATTATTACGATGTAGTGCTTATGAACCCTCCTTATGGTTCTATGCCTCCTAAATGCAAGGATTATGCCAGGAAATACTATCCAAGAACTCACAGTGATTACTACACCGCCTTCATAGAACAGGCTGTGGATTTGTG
Organism: Archaeoglobales archaeon; assembly: GCA_003662995.1. GTDB lineage: Archaea > Halobacteriota > Archaeoglobi > Archaeoglobales > Archaeoglobaceae > B5-G16. Next base: position 23,640 of record QMZC01000027.1, on the reverse strand, counting down.
TAAACCAGGGGGTTACGTAGGGGCACTGACTGGAAGGACTTTCATGTTTCTAAAATCCCACCAAAAACTCAGAGAAGAAATTCTGAGGCAGAATGCACTGCCAGAAATCGTTCTTGATCTTGGTTTTAACGTACTCGACGATGCGACAGCAAGATATGCAGCCTTTACACTGAGAAAAAGGTATGATAGAGATGAAATAAACTGGAAGGAGCATCCAATTACTTTTTTCAGACTTACGGACTATGTATGGGATGATAAGAGAGTGAAATTTAAAGAAATTTTAGCAGAGTTGAGGGGAAATTAATGAGTGAAATACTTGAAAAACTTGAAAATATAAAACTCAAAGCTGAAGAGCTATATAGTACAAATTTGATTAAAGATATCACTAGGAAGTTGTTTCTACAAAAATACAACTCGTTATACCAAGAAATTGAGTATTACTCTACGTATCCACAGCTTTATGAAGACTGGAAAATAGAAAGCATAATCAGCCAAATTGAAGAATTTAATCACATTTTATCTGCAATTGAAGAGGGAATAGATGAAAGGAAACATAAAAAATTCTTTAATGAGTTGATTTTAAAAATTGGGGATTTTAACGAACTCGATTTGTGGATTATCAGAATGCCTTATAAAATTCCAAGTTGTAGAGTTTTCAGTGATAACAGCGAGCTTTGTTTCATACTTCAGATCCCAGAAAAACCAGACTATCTCGACACAAACCTGCTTGGCGTACTTGCACACGAACCAGCACACATCCACCATTTTGTGAGGTCTAAAATCGAATCTATAAAAGAGGAAAAAAGAAAGGTTGGTGAATCACTTGCGGATATCCTTGCATACTCCATAGTTGAGTATATGTTCACACATTCTTCCGTTTTCATAGTAAGAGAGATAATAGGCGTGTCAAAAGCATGTGAGTCAAAAGAAACGCATCCTTCATGGCTAGCAAGAATTACTGTATTGAGGAGCGTAACAGATGAGATTTGGAGCAACTCGGTAATTATACAGAGAAATTCTGTAGCCCTAGATAGGTTACTAGCTGTGTTACCATTACTTAATACTTCAGAAGAGTTCTTAGTTCAGGAAATACTAAAAGAAGCGAGAATGTTGATGAGCGAATGGATTAAATACAAGACCGACGAAAATTTATTAAGTAAATTAGAACATTTAAGTGATGATGAGGTTGAAAAAATTGGTGAAATCCCAAAGAAAATCAGGGAGTTGATTGTAGGATGTACGAGCTAATTTCATCCTTAGATAGAGTCTCTAAAGCAAGGATTTACCACAGTCAACTTAGTTTATTGGGCGAACTAATTTTTGAAGTAATTATGCAGAGAGATGCCAGAGTAAAAGAATTGAAGAAGTTTACCAGCAGTTTAATAGAAATTCTCTCTTTTTGTGAAGTTGATATAAGTGAAGTAGAATTAGTTGATGCAGTAATAAAAGAATTAATTGAGAATCCTACAAATGTAAGTCCTATCGATCTAAATAACGTATACGAGATAATAAATACCTGCAAAATGGACTTTAAAAAATACGTCAAAGAACAAACAATAGATAAGTTTGTTGAATCTGAAAGAGAACGATTTTCAAGGTATGTGGATGAACTTAAAAAACACGTTCTCGGGAAAGTCCAACTCGACAAAGAAGGGAAGAAAGAAGAAATAAGAAAGCACATTTACAGCTTTCCAGGTCATTATATAAGGAGTTTATACATTTACTTTAACAAAAAGTATAGTGGAATATCCTACTCTGCGGTCTGGAATTACATTAATGAGCTCGAAAGGGAGGGAAGGATAATCACAATTGGTGGACCGCAGGGGAGATATAGATACTGTTTTCCAAATCCTAAGATGGTGGAGAACAGAGCAATCTATTATGGAAAGTGTTTTGGAGTTAATGGTGTTATTGAGGAAGCGATTTTAAACAAATTTAGAACACCAGAATTAAAGGGGCCATTTTACAACATTTATCTCGTTAACTCCAATATAAAACCAATCTTATTAGCTCTCCCCTACGGAATCGGTATGTTGGAATTGGACATTCCAATAAAAGCTTATGGAGAGCTTGAACCGTACAGCTATCTTGAAAAACTCGGCTATTTGATTGAAGATGAAAGTCTGAGATTGGACATCCTATTTGGCTGGAAAGTTGCAGCAGTAAGTGATGGAAAAGAGATTGAAATTTGGCTTGATGAAGAAAAAGCTGCAATTAAACCAGAATATTAAACCTCCGGCTCTATAGCACGAGATACAACATATTCTATAAATCCAGAATTAAAACTGTATTTAAACTTCATAGAAGCATTATTTATTACGTAAATCTCTAAACCATTTATTCCAGCTAAATCAGCCACCTCTGATGTGAGTTTTATGTTGGGTAAGGAAACCAAAGACTTTGCCTCACCCTTACTTTTACCTTTTAGCTTGTGAAGGTGTCGCACCTGTCTGAGGGGTTTTAATTCTACCCCGGTTGAAACTACTTTAATTTCGATTGGTTCAACGTTATTTACAAAACTCTGAATTGTGTCAAAATGTTTGTAAACTAGCTTGTAATCCTTTGGTGATTGGACTTCGCATTTTGCAGCTCTAGAAAAATTAAGCGTTCTAACTTGTGGTGGTTCAGTTTTTATTCCAGTAGTCACATGGATGAGAGTTTCCTCTATTTGAGTATATTTCCCAGTGATTGTAAAGGTAGCATGACTATCGTTATCAATTGACAAACTTAAATTCTTAAATCCTGTCAAATAATCGGAGAGGGCTAGGTTAAGTAAACTGCTGAAGGATTTTGTAGATACTGTTACTCCGCTTTCTTCAATCTCGTAAAGGGAGGAGATCGGAATAAACATGTTATAGTATGCGGTGCTTACTCTATTAATGCCAAAAATCCTGAGACCTTCTGCTATTTGGATTCTTACTTCATCTAAACCATCAAAGGCTTTACTCATTATACGCAGGATGTCTATGTTATTAAGAACTATTTCGTCCAATTTAATCTCTCCGAATTGTTGTTAGTAATTTTTAGAATTAAGAAGGATAAATCATTTTCGAAGGTCGTTGTATTCTTTATTCTCATTTAAATAACAATCTTATCGAACGATATAGGGTAACAAATAACAAAATTTATCATGTAATTCTAAAAAGGCTAATATTAATAATTAGAGGTCATATTGTGTACGTCAGTAAATTAGTCGTTAAAGGCTATCGAAGTCTAAGAGATATTGAAGTAAACTTTAATCCCGGAATAAACGTTATAGTGGGTAAAAATAATGCAGGGAAAAGTAACATAATTAGGGCTTTGAACTCAATACTTGGAGAGAGACACCCTTCCTATATAAGATTTGAAAATCGAGATTTTTATAGCAACGGTTCAGATTCAGTTCAAGAAATAACAATCGCAGCTTGCTTAGATGGTTCTTTGGATGCAGAGATGCCATCGAATCGAAGAATGAAAGTGCTTGAACTGAACTCAGGTTTTACGCCAAACTGGAGTGAAGACTGCATTAAAATATTAACAGACGAAACTTTGAATGTAGGAAACGCTTACAAATACCCTTCAGAAATAATTAAAGACATAAAGAATTCTCCTGAAAAATGGATATTTCTTCACGCCAAAAAAGATGAAGATTCTGCAAATACTTATGGGTTAATTTACAAGAAGAATGGGAAGTGGTACAGGATTACTTTAACGAACAAAATGAGAGATTTACTTATAACTACTGTTTACGTCCCATCATACAGAGATCCAGAGAAAATGCTAAAGATAACAGAGTACTCTTGGTATGGCAAACTCGTTAAAGAGATTTACAAAACCAAGACGGAAGAACAGGAAGCCGAAATTCGAGAGCTTCAAGACCAACTTTGTGATAAACTTGGAGAGATATTTTCTACAACAACGGAAGAGTTGAGGAAAAGGTTGAAAAGAGCGGTCTTTCATCATGAGATTTCTTTCAAACCTGGACCGTATACAAAGGATGATGACTACAAATCTATCACCTTATTTGTGGATGATGGATTGGATACTCCATAGATGATGGATTGGATACTCCATATTATGATAAGGGGAGTGGTATTCAGAGTGCTTTGATCGTTGCTCTGTTCACGTATTATTGTGAGTGTTTTCACCGAGGTTCGTCGCTACTTCTTCTTGAGGAACCAGAGAATTACCTCCATCCTCAAGGGAGAAGAGCTTTGGAAGGTGAATTGTTGAGGTTTGTTAGAGAGAGTAGTGATGGAGAGAGGCAGGTTATTTTATCTACACACTCTCCAGAGTTTTTGAGGAGTGTTGAATTAAGGTCCTTGGTGAGGGTGCATAAAAAACCGGGTTCAACAGCTACCAAACCCTTTCAAATTAATGATGAAGATATAGATGATGAAACCAAACGAAAATTCAAACAAGTGATGATGCAAAAGGGTGTCGAACTGTTCTTCGCAGATGGGGCAATACTCGTGGAAGGTGGTGAAGAATATCTTCTTCCCTCCTTGTTTGACATATTTGCAGGAGAGAAAAGGTGGCTCGATATCTCTAATATTTCTGTAATCAGAGTGGATGGTAGAAAGAGTTTCGGGAAGTTTGTGAATGTGATGGACAGGCTTGGCATTTGGTGGGTTATTTTGACAGATTTGGATTTCATATATGACGGAATTAGAAATCTGGAGGATGTAGTGGGAGACGATGATATCGAATTGGCTAAAGGAGTTTCCAGCGAGGTTGATAAATACGTTGAGGAAAGATTAAAGGACGTAGATTCGAGTTTGAAGAAAAGAATGAGAAAAAACATAAGAATGGAAAAGTTAAAACAAATCGTCAAGAAGAGAGATGAAGTCAAAAGACTAATCGATCGACTTAAAGAGAGAGGAATTTTTGTATTGGTTAATGGAGAGCTTGAAGACTACTTCACTGAGGAAGCTAAGCAGCTTGATGATAGCAGTAAAGATAGAAGAGTTCTTGAACTTGCATTAATTCTAAGCGAAATGAACGATGAGAGTGAACTCCTAAGGTGGTTCGTAGATTTAGATGAATTTAGGAGTTTGTTTGAGGCTGTTAAAAGTAAAACTGGGACAAGTTAACAACCTAACATTTTTAAAGATATCGGGATAAATAGTTTAAGGTGTTGAAAAATGAGTATAATTGTATCGAGTGATGAAATAAAAGAGTATGAGAAACTAAAGATAATTTCTCAGCTAACGCCGGTTAGGAAGAAGATAAGATTCTTCGAAAACAAATACGGTTGTTCGTTTGAGGAATTTGAGAGAAAGTTAAAGGAGAAAGAGGAAAAGTTTGAGGAATGGGATGACTACATAGAGTGGAAAGCATACATTGAAAGTTTAAGAGGCTTGGAGAGAAAGCTGAAAGAGATCAAAGATGCCAAGGACATTAGAGTTGCTTAAAAAGAGTCCTGCTGTAAAAGCATACGAAGTTCTGGACTTCAAACAGGGTAAAAACTTCTATTTTCTTAAAGTTAAAGCCAAACTTGTAGATGGAAGCGAATTTTATATCGGAGAGTTCGTGTCAGAGAGTGCAGATGAATTTAGGAACTTATTCGAGGTTGTAAAATTGGCAGAACATCTTTAGCTTTGGACTTAATGGAAGAGTTTAGGCAGCCTATTGTAGATAGGGTTGTAATAAAATTGTTGAGCTACAAGCAGGTTAAAAAGGATGATGGAGAAATTAAAGGCTTTACATTTATGCTTAAAGATAATGCGAGAAGGAAGCTTTTATCCGAGTTGATTCAGAAATTAGATTCAAAAACCCAATATGAGGGTAAAAACTACTCTTACTCAACAATCATGTTATTGCAAGCAAGGAAAATTACCACTTTCTTGAGGGGGGAGAGGAAGAAGTATTCTGGTTTTACGCAAAGATGGTAGAAAATGATAGATGTTAGTGATTTAATTCAATACCTTTATTGTCCAAGAAAGGTTTACTTCATCAAAGTAATGGGAATAAAGCTAAAAAAGCCTAAAATGGAGTTTGGGAAAGAGTTACACGATAAATTGAGAATAAAGTGTGATGGTGACATAATCTACAACTTGTATCTTGAAAGTGAAAGTTATGGGATAAGGGGAGTTGTTGACGCTGTTATTAAGGAAAATGATAATTATTATCCTGTTGATGCCAAATTTACAAGGTTTAATAAATTGTTTTACAGCTGGAAGATGCAGCTTACAGCCTATGCAGTGCTAATTGAGGAAAATTTTGATGTCACAATAAGAAAGGGATACATTTACTTCATCGATGAAAAGAAGCTTGAAGAGATTGAAATTGCACCAGAGGACAAGAAAGCATTGAGAGAAATAGTGAAAAAGGTTGAAACGATAATAAATGAAGAAAAGATCCCAAATGTAGAGAAATCAAGAAAGTGTGAATATTGTGAGATGAAAAAACTCTGTTAAAGAGGTTCGACAGATGTAAAAATTAGATCTCTATACCTGAAATATTTAAAGAATGTTTAGGAAGTAGTAAACATTTTTTGCTTGTAGGCTTTTTTCCTAAGATGATAAATTGCATGAAAAAGCTACCGAGTTCATCGATAAAATATTCAAGCAGGAGATGGAATATGCTTATGGAAGCTTAATCAACATTGCAAAGATAGCTATGTTTGAGGGTAACAGAAGATCATTCCTTCAACTGGATGTTTGCCATTTACAATGAAATGCCTTTAGATGTGATAGCACTTACAATAGGATTTTATCACTGCATTAGCCCATCTGAAGGCTATTAATGCTATTTCTTTTTGTAATAACACCATTCTGACAGCTGCCAAACCAACAAAGAGCAAGGCTTTGTTTACAAAAAAGAAGGAAATAGTTACTAAGGCAAAAATAATGTGGACTGAAATAGTATTTCTGGAAGATTTTAGATAAATTAAATAAATTCTACCTTCTTGTTTTTTACAAGTTCTACTCCAGTATTACTTATTACAATTCCAGTGTTTAAACATCTTGAACATAAAGGAATTATAAATATGCAGTCTTTTTCATCTTTAATGAATTTGTTGACTTTTTTAGCTAAAACATCTCTATCGTTCTGATCTAAATTACCTCTAAAGGCTGAATATTGAACTCTCTCCAACCCAAACTGCTGTAAAAGTTTGGAGAGTTTTGTTCTATTTTTGTCGTCTGTTATGTCATAAACTACAAGGTGAATCATAAATCATATTTTCTTTAGATATTAAAATTTTTACTCCTTTAATTTGTTTCTCCTGAGTAAAATTTATCAATGAGTGAATACAAGAAAAGTTATGAATAGATTCAAAAATCATTTTGATTTCATTAAATAAAAAGAGGAGCGTGGTTTGATGGGGATTAGCTTTGAGCTCGAGGGTGTGATGGTGGTATTTGTGCGTGAGGTTGAGTGGAGGGTGGGTTACCTTAGTTAATAAGTTTAAAAGAGAAGTGGAGGTTCTTTAACATGCCTTTTAGAGTAGATCCAATAACCTTTAAAAAGAGTACAATTACAAAAGAAAGAAGTGAAGCATATGCAGAGTTAATCAGTAAAATAGAAACAGAGAATTTCAGAGTAAAACAAAGCGACATACGGGGATTAAGGGAATTCAATGATTTTATATATAACAGTATAACTAGAAATGAGTTATGGAAGTCAATACCTTCAGATACCCGTTTTCCCGGCTATTTTTCATCTCTTGCTGATCATGCAATAGCTACAGTATCAATAGCCGTTCCACTTGCTGTAGAAGTATTTAAAAAAGGCTTTGACTTTGGTTCAGAATACGATAACGAGGAAATCAAAGACTTGCTGAGAACCGAGAAAGGAGTAATAGAAGTATGCAGACTGCTTTCCCTCCTTCATGACATTGGCAAACATCCGCCGGAGAAACACCATATAAAAACACGAGAATACGTAGAAAAAATCTTAGAAAAAGTTGGTTTAACCAATCTATCTAAGATTCTTGCAGAATCGGCATCAAGGCACCACTATAGATCAACTATGGATAAAGAATATCAGCCAAAAACTAAACTTGAATGGATCGTTGCTTTTGCCGATAAAATTTCTTCTACACAAGAGAGAGGTCTTTCAGGAGAATTCACAAAGCTGCTTGAACAATACAAGTGGCTTCTGGGAGTGGAGAATAGTAAAAAAAATGCAGAAAGAATTGAAAAAATTGTAGAATTCATAGAATGCGTTAAATTGCATAAGGGTGATATTAAAAATTACATCAATGATGACATCATATATACAACTATTCCTGTTAATTTTAGCGAAATACAAAAAATAGATGAGAAAATATTTAATGCTTCAAATATTCTCAATGATGCAAAAATAGGAGTACTTTGCATAGAAGTTGCAGGAATTCACAAGTTTGTTACGGCTTCAGATTACAAGAAATATATTTCGGGAGCGAGTGCCTTAATTGATGATACTCTAAATGAGGCAAAAAAAGAAATTGAAGAAATGCTTTGCCCAGAGTGTATAATCTACGCTAAAGGTGGCTCATTACTTGCTATAATACCGCCAAGCTACTTTGAGGAAATAAAAGAGAGAATTTGTCAGATATTTGAGGAAAAAACCAGAGTTATCAACTTAAAATTGCCAGAAAGTATAGAGTTTGAACTTTGGGAACTGAAGTATGGTCCACGAATCTATAGGATTGATGATGCTGACATCGAGATGTCATTAAAGCTCGCTGAAAAGAGGAATTTTGGAGGTGTGGTGTCTTCAGTAATAGATTCCCTAGAAACTACGGAGGATGTTAGTAATTCGGAGATAATTCGAGTTAGTGAAGTTTGTCCCATCTGTCATGAGTATAAGAGATCAGAAAAACCTGAGTGCGAACATTTAATCGACGATAAAAAAGAGAAGGTGTGCGAACGATGTTGCCTTGCTATTAGAGAGGATAAAAATCTCAGAGAAGAAAAAGAAGTAATCTGTATTAACTTGGAAAAAGAACGAGCAGAAGTTGAAGTGATATCAATTGATTTGAAACCAGATATATCATACACAAGGATTGTAAAGAAAGTTGGAAAAATATTGAAGGGTAAGTTAAGAAATAATCCAATCGTGGCAGAGTTTAAATCGAGAGGAGTAAACAAAATCTATTTTGCTCCGGTAGAAACGTGGGACTGTATTGGTAGGCAACACATTGGCAGGGATTATTCAGAAAAATGTGATGAAATTTACGATATAGCTTTCATAAAAGGTGATGGAGATAACTTTGGAAAAATAAAGGGTAGTATGCCATCTATAACTTTATACAAGCAGATTTCCAAGTTGTTTGAAGATGTTATCGAGGGTTCCATTGCAGAGGCTTTATCGGAGGTTATAATAAAACAACTCGAAATAAAACTTGAAAAAGATGTTAAAGACGGTCTTACGCTGGAATTGCCTTTTGACGTGGTATTTGTTGGAGGTGACGATTTTCTAGTTTTAATTGATGCAGCATTTATCTTCGTATTTTTAATGGCTTTCCGCAGAAATTTACAAGAGATGTTTGGGGAAAGAAAGGACAAATTTGACAAAAAAGAAAACGAATCTCTCTCCATTATTCCACTCGGTGTATCTATGGGTATAGCTGTAGTGAAAAACAGAATGCCAATTAAATCTACACTTGACGTGCTCGATGATTTATTGCGTAGAAGCAAACAAAAGTCAAAAAGTGAAGCAAGTGGATTTGGTGGAGAAATATTTGTATCTTTGAAAAAATTCGAATCAATACCAACTAGAGATGAAGTAAAAGAAGTGTTTGATAGTACTAATGATATAAAATATACTCAATTCCCAATCAGTGGAAAGGATCTTGTTAATTTTATTGAAGATCTAAAGTTCTTTGCACAGAGAAAAGTATCACCTAATTGGATAAAAGGCGTGTTTGGTGATGGTAAATCTCCATTAGATTCCTACGTTGACTTGCTCTGGAGGAAAGCGAGAGAAGAAGAAAAATCAAAATGGGAGATGTTTGATAAAATTGAGCGTATGCATAAAAGTGAACTAAAGCATCCGGAAAGGGGGTTTGTGTTCAAACATATGGACATTGCAGAATCGCTTGAAATCATTGGTGGTAAGTTAAGCTTGGAAGGGTTGCCCATAAGAGAAATAATGTTGAAGCTCCTGGGTGAATGAGATGTGGAATGAGGATATAGATGTTAAATTACAAGTGAAGGGATTGAGAATTGGTGGAGGTATGCCAAAGTATAACATAGATTTACCAACATTGTCCATAGATTATGCAAGTAGTAGTATAAAAGGTGTATTAAGAAAAGCTGCAAGAAAGGTTGTAAATTCGATTGGTGGTTTAGGTTTAGATGGAGTAGAATCCGAAGTTTTTGGTAACCAAAACAAAGAAGGTAAAATACAGGTTTCTGTAAGAGAAAATATTGTAGAAGTAAATAGTACAAAGTTTCTCGTGACTGAAGATAAATCCGGTTCCCATATATTAAAATGCTTAGTTTGTGGCGAAGAAATCAAATATTCTGAAGCGAAACAACACTTAAAAGTCTGTAAAAGAAGAATAAGATCTGGGATTAAAATCGATTCAAAGTTTGGTTCTGTAAAAAGCGGTCATCTATTTTCCTATGATTACATACCGGTAAAAACTCTGAAATTCTCGATCAAACCAATACTTCCACTGAGTGATAAGGAAGCTTTACTGATTTACTACTCTCTGAACTTCCTAAGGTACGAGAGTTTGGGTGGATTTGGTTCAAGAGGCTTTGGTTTGATAGAAGATGTATGTGTTTCCGATAAGTTCAGGGAGTATGTAGTTAAACGGAGGGATGTAAGTTGAATAAATCAAAGAAGGTCTTCTTGATAGAACTTAAAACCCTTGAACCAGTTACAATCACGTCGAATAAAGGTAAAAGTAAGTTTATTGAATCTCTCAAATATATTCCAGCATCATCAATCCTTGGAGCTGTATCAAGACAGGTGATACTCGAGAATATTGCTGATGGTGTAGGACAGTGTTCACGGATTTTAAGCCCTGATGTAATTCCCGACTGTGATAATTGCAAGGTAACGAAGTGCAAATATAGGATATTGTGGAAAGAGAAAAACCTGAAACTAACACATGCCGTGGTTGGAGAATGGGGTATTGATGCTCTAGGCGTAGTTAATTTGCAATCGATTGGAGTGTTGAGAGAAAAAGCTAATGGAGAAGGAAAAAGAGATTTGCTTTTGTGTTTGTTTGTGGAACAAAAGGAAAGACTTGGAAGATTACGACCTCGTATCCTACTCGATGAAACTATCAATTCATCTAACTATAAAAAGAAACCGGGAGACATTGTTGGACATAATATTGCTGGCGAAGATGGAGCTGTTGAAGTTGAGATGATTCAATTTGGTAGGGTTAGTATAGATTACAAGTTTAAAACTTCGAAAGAGGGTCAACTGTACGGTTTTACCGCAATAAAAGAGAGACAAAAATTTAGGTTTATAGTTGTTGCTCAGGAAGAGCTTGAAGACTGCTTTGATAGTGAGGTAAAGATTGGAGCATGGAAATCGAGAGGTATGGGACTCGTAAAAATGAGAAGAGTTAATAGCTGGAACGTTGAGGATTACATTGAAGAAAGAAGTAAACAAATTCTAACAGGTTTTGAAAGGATTAACGATGTACTCAGAAATTATGGAATAGATGGCTGGTATGGAACTTATACATTCCTCACGGATTGCACGTCTAAGGACATCGGTTTCAAACAGGAATATCAGATACACAGAATTAGGAGATTGAGACGTTATGAAAGAAGAAATGATGGTAGTTACTTTATTTTAAGAGATGTTATCTTGGCTGGATCCGTCGGTGTATTTTCTGTAAACGAGCCAGAAGAGAATTCGCAAAAGCTCGCCGAAATAGAGATTAAGCTCGTAGAAGAACCGTGGTTTGATTGGATATTTTTCAACCATCCCGTTCATTATGAAAAAAGCTCTTTGGAGGTGTGATAAATATGAGTTTGCAAATAGCATGTGAGCTTTTAAAAGATATTGAGACTATAGATAAAGAAGAAAAAGGAAGGGTAACAAAGACTTTTCTTAGAAAAGTACTGGAGTTAGTAGACAGATACGATAGCAAGGAGGAGTTTTTACTTTCGTTGGCTTATATGGTCGCAAGAAACAAGAAGTACGATGAAGATGATCTTGTTAAATTCTATCGCAGATTAAAAGATCAAATCAAGAGATTGGATGGGAATTGGAAAGATGAGCTTAGAAAAATAATGCAGAATGTCGTCAAGCTATACTACATCAAAGCAGAAAATTTGTTTGAGGAGGACTTATTATGCACGACAAAATAAAGGCAAGATATATTATTGAATGCGTAATCGAGACTTGTGAACCACTCCATGTTGGTGCTGGTAAAATTACGGAGTTCGTCACTACTGTCGATTGCCCGATTATAAGGACAAAGAAACTTGACGGTACAGAAGTTCCAGTAATTCCCGGTTCGAGTATAAAAGGTGTCTTAAGATCTCATTTTTCAAGAATCTTGAACTCCATTCCGGACGATGTAGTTGAAAATCGTGGTTTTAAGAAAATGAATTTAGGTGATCATAGTAATTTAGATGAGTTCGAGAAAAATTTTGCAAAAAGCGATGAACATAAAAAGGAAGAGATGCTACCCAACGTCGGCACACTTGAAAAGTTTTTTGGAATTTCGGGATTAGCTGCACCTATCAGAATAACCGATGCTGAACCTGAGACAAATCCAGAAGTCCAGATGAGAACCCACGTTAAGATTGACACAGGAACGGAGAGGGCTAAAGAAGGAGGATTATTTACTGTAGAATTTGTGGAAGGTAAGTTCAGATTTAAGATTGTCTTTGATGAACTTGACAGCGAGCATTACAAGGACGTAAATAAGTTTTTCCATGAGGTTTTTGTCAAATCTCTAAAAAGGGGGCTTGAGCTGCATATAGGAGGTATGAAATCGAGAGGTTATGGCTTATGCATACTGAAAATGGCTAAAGGCTGGAAATTCACACCGGAAAAGCTTGCTTTTGGAGAAGAGCCAGAAGAATGGGGGTGACAGAATGACTGAGGGAATATTTAAGACTTATAAATTAATTACAAAGCTTAGCGGAACAATAACAACGAGGAGCCCGATGAGAATAGGTGCTGGGAGAGGTCTTGAAGTTCTCGAATCTGACTTACCAATTGTCAAGAATGCAAGAGGATTACCAGTTATACCTGGTTCCAGTCTGAAAGGGTTCTTTAGAGGTAATTTGCAGAGGATCCTATACATGAAGTTTGATGGTGAGGGAGTAGAAAGTTTATTGAACGAGATTTTTGGTGGAAAAGAGAAAGATGAAAATACATCATCGATCTTATTCCACGAACTGAAAGCTGAAGCTAATAAATATAAAATTGCTGAAAGAAAACACATAGCTATTAATCCCGAAAAAGGGTCTGTGAGAAATCTGTTTGACGTGGAATGTGTAATGGATGGTTCAATGTTCAGTGGATGTTTGCTCACGGCAAGAAACTTAAGCCCGAAAGGCTTGGCATTACTTAAGACTGTAATTGATGCAACAAATTTTGGCTTAGCAAAACTTGGAGGGTTTAAGAGCAGAGGATATGGTAGTATCGAAATAAGGCTTGACGAATTGAGATTTATATTGCCCGGCAAAAACGCTGATGAATTGAAAGAAGGATTAATAATTGATGGCTTGATACCAAATAAAGAGAAATCTTGTCTCAAACTCAATTCTGCAAAATTCAGAGCTGATGGCAAGGTGTGGATAGACGATACAGAAGTTAAGGCACAGATACATGAAACTCCATCGTTTTTTGGAGTAGAAATCGTAATCACGGAGGATGAAATCTCAAAATTGTTCGATGGACTTTTAAAGGTGGTAGTATGACCTATTATGAATTCATACCTGTGGATTCAACACGCAGGTTTGTAGTAGCTCCTGATAACCGTTTAAATTCTGAAGAAAAGAACATTTTCTTATTTAAACCTAAATTTAGAGCTATTACCGAGCTCCATGTGGGTAATGGGATGAAACGAGTAACTATCAAAGGAAATGATGCAATTATAACACTTTTACACTATAGAAATGGCCTTGGAAAGTTGACAATTCCAGGATCGAGCTTTAAAGGCGTATTTTCAACGAACTTTCTGGCTCTTTCAGGTTCAACCGAGGCTACTTCAAATTTATTTGGCGCTACAAGAAAGCAGGCTGTAATTTCCAAGGTGTTCTTTTCTGACTTGACACCTACTGAGGATGTAAAGCCGGTAGAGGTGGAGATTCGGAGGCAATGGTTACCGAGAAGGTCAAAAAGAAATCACGTCAAGGTTTACGTTAAAAAAGCTCCCAAAACGCAAAGAGCCGGATACATGGAATGCATACCAAAGGGCACGATTTTAACTGGAGAAATCACGGGATATAATCTCAAGCCGTTTGAAGTTGGAGGGATACTCACATCGCTTGGATATGGTTTTGAACGAGTACGTTTTAAGATGGGTTATGGCAAACCACAAGGATTCGGGCAGATGGAACTTTTGAATGTTGATGTATATGAGATAGTAATGGATAGCCTTACATTCAGGGAACAAAAACTCAGCGAAGAAGAAAAGAAGCACTTTAGAAGGTATTTCGAAGAATTCTGCCAAAAACGTAAGAAAAACATTGCAGAAATTGCCGAAAAAGTGTTTGCTGAGGTGGTTTGATGATCCGCAAAGTTAGAGACTTTTATAATAAATTACCAAAATACTCCAAAGACAGGGATATATCTATGCGATTACAGGGAGCTGTGGCAAAAGCTATGAGGAGTAGTTGCTATGAGTTTAAGGCAAATTTTTCTGATTTCGAAGACATATTCAAAAAGCATCTACTCGCGGCATTTGTTGACTCAAGGATATTCGAAAAGGCGAAGAAAGGTGGAAAAACTAAGGAATGCTTTAGTATAGCTGAAAGAATAACGAGGGAGTTATGGAGTGAATTAAAAAACATGAACGAAAAGGATATGTGGGGATTCTTTGAGTCTTTTGTAAAGCTTTACGAGGTGAAAAGAAGCAAAATTGAACTATGACTGTTATTGTGTTAGATTCTGAGGTCAGATTTGAAGTTAGAGAATATAGGCTTCATTACTTTAAAATCAAACGGGAGGAAGATAAGTCTATAACAAGGCATACTAGAATCGACAGCATCATAGGAACTGATGGTAATAGTCTGATTGAAGTGTTAAGAGATGAACGAGCGGGAAGCTTACGAATACACATAGATTCGGATATTATACCTCAAGGTTCACTGAGTTTCGAAGCGATATGGGGTGAGATGGATGGATATATAGACAAAACACCCGTGGATTATCCGATATTTATAATACCAACAATTTACAAGTTTAAAGGGGTATACATATATCAAAATGGCAGAATCTTCATGCTTAAACAAAAAGAAGTTGAAGAAAGAAGAATTAGAGAAATTTTTAGTGAACCATCATGCATGACATTTATGTTCGGGGAGTATGGTATGTCTGTTGTGCTTTTACAGAAATCCTTAGAAGGATTGTCTAAGAGTTTTGGGAGATTTGTTTTATTTTTGACTAAACCAGAAGTTAGTTCTGAGGCTATTGGGGAAATTTTAAAAAATATAGGTTTTTTCGAGAACAAAGACGACTATAAATCATTTGGAAAGTTGGAAAAACTAATTGAAATGTATAAATTTTTTGATATAATTGAGTCACAGCTGCTAGATAACTTAAAGAATGTGATTAGAGAAGCAAAAAGTCTAAACAGCAAAATAAAAACGCTCAGAAACTTGCGAAATAGGTTAGTTCATTTTCCTAATGAGAAGTGGTTAACACCTATACTATTAAGAACTAAAGGCGATAGAGTTTTAACAGTCGAGGAAATAATAGAAAATCTCGATCCACTATTTGAGCTACTTTTAAATTTGGTTGAACTTGCACTTCGGTTTTTAAAAGAGCAAGCAGTCCAAGAGATTGATGAATATGAAGAAGCAGAAGTAGTATCTGAGTTAGAGTCTGTAATTAGTGAGCTCAGAATGTTCATGCCTAGTGTAGTTGCCAGTAAATTGAGATTTCTAAGAGAGCTATATCTAAATATGCTTTTACTATCTCTTTTAGATTTTGAGGAAATAAGGGTGATAAGATGAAATACAGCCATATAATCTCGGTGGGGACGAGTATATTGAATAACTACTGCAAGGAAAATAACTTAGACCAAAAACAACTGGGCATAAGTAAACTTCTACATGACAAAGCATTCATCAACGAACTCGTCGCTTTCGTCAATAAAGATCCAAAAAAGGCTTCAGCAGAACTAAACGCACTTTATTCCTACTCAAAAAAGTTTGACGTTCAAATTGACGAAGTGTACCTGATTCTGACAGATACAGATGAGTGTGAGTTATGTGGAAGAGTTCTGGAACAAGTTCTTAGACAGAGGGAGATAGACGTTCATGTAAAACGTGTGCAGGGTTATAATATAAGAGGTGGTGACTTCTACGAAGGATTAGTAGAATTCCTGAAGACCGTTGCAGAAAAGGTAAAAAGCTGGAAAGATCGGAAGATATACTTCAATGCTACAGGTGGTTTCAAACCCGAAGCCTCCTTGCTTGTTACTATCGGCTCTACTCTGGGAATTCCGACGTACTACAGACATGAGATTATTGGAGATGTTGTTGAAATCCCACCGTTTCCGGTAATGCTGGAAAGGGATGCTATGGAAAAACTTGAGCCCTTTATTCGTACACAGAGTGGGCGGCTATATTCCACAACAGCAGATGAGTTGTTATTGAAAAACCATCTAATACAACCAATTCACGGCGAACGTGGTGAAGTTAGAGGCTATGAAATTACGCCAATAGGGAAGGCTTATGTGGAGTTTGTGGAGAGTGACTGAGGAGCTAAAATGAAAACCTCAGTAATAGCTCCACTCGGTCTAAGTCCACCAGTAATAACAGCATTCATTAAGGGAATAGCTGAGCCAATCAACGATGTTGTTGTTTTAACAACGGACAATGAGGAAGTGAAAAAAGGATATGAACTTGTAAAGATTGGTTTAAAGATAAAGTATCCCAGAATTAGAATCCATGAAATTAAATTGCCATTTGATGATGTTTACACAACAGAACAAAATCTGCGATTTATGGCTATCGCTGCTAGAACTATAAAGGAGGAAAGAGAAGTCCACAGATGTGACAGAATCTTCCTCAACATCGCAGGTGGAAGAAAGAACATGTGCATAACCCTTTCCCTTTTAGGGCAACTTATGGGTGTTGATGGAGTTTTCCATGTAGTTACGAAAGATGTTGCAATAGTCAATCAGATGCTCGAAAGCTTGAGAGAAGATATTAAAAGAATTTATGAGGCTAAGGACGAAGAAGAAAAGATTAAGATTTACAGAGAAAAAGAAAGATACTTCAACAGCCTTCTTTTCCCCGCTAAGTCTGAATACGAGATTATAAGAATCCCAACTCTGCCATACCCTGCTGATTACCTTATTAAGCTTGTAACTGCCGTTCATTCTTCAAACCTCGACTCGTTATTAACAGAGGAAAAAGAAGTTTTATACAGACACGGAATTCTTGATAAAATCGGACGTCGCTATATTGTTTCTGATTATGGAAGAGAACTAACAAAAATAATTGTCCATCCTAAGTAGTGGTGTTAGTGTATGGCACTCCAAAAAGTTCTCCTATCAACCTCTGGGGTTGGAGTAGGTAAAAACAGGGAAGCTATGAAAAGTTTAGCTAGGAGCATTCTTAAGGTAATTGAACATGAAAATCCAGACAAAGTGGTCTTTTTCAGCACAAAAGAGGCTGACAAGACAATAGAAATTGTCAAGAATCTCTTTAAAGAGAAATATGGATATGAACTTAACTACGAAGTTCATCATGTTGACCAAAATGACTTCAATGTTTGTTTTTCAAAGATGATAGAGGTTGCATCAACCTACCAGGGATGGAGTATTGGAGTTAACTACACACCTGGAACAAAAACGATGTCTGCAGCACTTGCAGCTGTAGGAGCGTTTCTTAATATTCCAATAATCTACGTATCGGGAAAAAGAGAGGGTGGCGTCGTAAAAGAGGGTACGGAGGTAGTACTTGCATCTAGGCCGTATAAGTTCAAAGACTTACTGACACTCATGAAAGTTTCAGAGTTGTTTAACTCGTTGCTGTTTAACTCAGCTTTAATTGAGGCTCAGGAGCTTGTAGACTATCCGAAGAAAGATATATTGCTGGATATAATAAAAGGATATTTACTCTGGGATTCCTTTAATCATGAAGAGGCTTATAACATCTTTAACAAATACAGCAGCAAGGATGTTGATTTCATCGAAAAATTCGGGATCAATAAGGGTTTTATTAGTCGGCTAGTTAAGAGCCAAGATTTAGTCAGAATGAAACTTCTGCTTATTGATCTAATCTCGAATGCTGAAAGAAGAATTAAAACTGGAAGATATGATGACGGAGTTGCAAGATTGTACAGAGCCGTTGAGCTGATCGCTCAAATTGCTCTTACAGAATTTGGATACGAGGAACCAATAAAGCTTGAAGGTAAATTTGCGGAAAAATACAAAGAATACAAAGACGATGGCGAATTTAAATTAGGACTTGCAAAGAAAATAGAACTCCTAAAAGATTTGGGATGGGATAAAGCAGATGACTTGTATCTCAAAAACAGCAAAATGAGAAGTTTGCTGGAAAGTAGGAATAAGTCAATTTTGGCACACGGCTTTACCCCTGTTGGGAGAAGAGTGGCTGAAAATTTGTTGGCTGAGGTGGAGAGGTTTTCAAAAGATGTAGTGGAAAAATATGGTAAAATCAAGGAATCAGCAAGGTTTGGAATTATGAGTTTTAGTTCGATGATGTAAATAAATATATATTTCCTAAATTCAAATCAAAGCACTATGAGTTGCAAATACTAATTTAAAGTCCCTATAAAGCCTTCCCCCTTTCTAACTACAAGAGTTAGCCTTGTATGCTTTGGAGATGGTAACTCCAGCTTGATGGGCAAAACAACACCTGTAACACATATAATGTCTAATTTTGTACTTTGTTATTCCTTATATAGTCTCATCCCCTCTATCCTCTCAAAATGCTTCACATTCCTAGTATAAAGCATAGCATCATTTTCTAGAACTATTCCTGCAATCATCGCATCCCTAAAATCCACAAGTCGTCCCTTTTTCTCCAGTTCAGCTATTATCCTTCCTGAGATTTCTGCTGATTTATCGGTAAATTTTAATAGTTCAAGTCTTTCAGCCAACTTATTCACTGATTTAACATTTTTCTCCGATTTCTTACTCTTAAATGCACCATAGTATAGTTCAAATAGGTTTATTGTAGTTGTTGCAAGCACAAACTCCTCTTCAAGCTCTTTAATCTTCTCCACAGTTGTATTATCTCCCCTCAAAAAATCTATGAGAATGTCGGTGTCTAAACAGAGCGTTTCCAAGCTCTCCACCCCTTCTTCAGCGATTCTTTGATTTCGTAAACTTCTTCATCGCTAATTTCCCAGGAGCCAGCAAGATCGCTAATCTTTCTTTTCATTAGATATTTTATCGCATCTTCAATTGAAACGGGTTTCTTCAGTTCTACCTGTAATCTGCCTGCTATTTCTACCAACTTTTTGTAAGTTTCTTCACTCAATTTGATAGACTTTGTAGTCATAGTAGATAATATAACAAAGTAGTATTTATCGTTAATGTAGTAATGTCATCCTATGATTTCAGTCTTGAAAAATCCCATTCCAAAACTCGATTTTGCTCCAGCTCCTATAAGCTCCCCAATCTTCAACAATCTGCCAGCATTCTCATCCATCTCAACATCGTATTCAGCTTTGCCAGTATATGCAATAAAAAATCTTTCTCCTTCTCTTTTTGATTTGTAGTATAACTTGTGCTTTTTCCATTTTGAGTTTAAAATCGAATCCTTACAAGCGTAATCGAAAACCTCACCTTCTCCGTACTCATTAACGTAAAGTATCAATCTCCTCCTCACCATATGTAAAACATGACTTAGAGGTAATGGAACTTTTACAACTTCTATGGGTGTAATAAACTCTACTTTGAGTTTTTTGAATTTCTTCCCCGAAATCTTACCAAGGTCTATTGTCCTTAAACCTTCAACATTAACAGATTCTCCATCATAAACAACCTCCTCGGTAAAAAAATCCCTTATCTCTTTTAACTCATATTTTGAATTAGCATTCAAACCAGTTTTTCCAAGGTATCTCAACCCATAAACGATGTGTGGAATGTATTTTACATAATCTCCAAAAATGTTAATCCTTACCTCCAATTCACCATTCCCTTCAACACTTCTACCAAAGAAGGGCGGTATGAATATGATTGGTCTTACAGGATGCGATTTCCCCCTTCTCTGCTTATCCCTAACGTAAAGAGCGTAGTAAAGGCAATCTTCTTTACTTCTGCAATTATCGCATTTTGGTTGCAGATAACCACAAACTGCTTTTAACAAAACACTACCAAAACCACCCCTAAACTTGTTTCCCAGCCAGTATGGAAGCTTATACTTAGGAAACTCTAAGATTGCTACGAGTTTTGTGAGTTTTAGGATGAACATTGATTGTTATTTGTTTAATCAATGTTAAATTTTTTGATGTTGAAGTGTTCAATCAATAATAACTGTCAGAAGAAGTTATCTTTAAGCTGCTATAAATTAGTGTTAGTTTCCAGTAAACATTTGATTTTGGATTGTTTAAAAATGATAAGAGCTTATCAAACTCGTTCAAGCATTCGTAATAAGTTTTTATACCATTGCCAATATCGGCATAAATTATCAGTCTCTAACAGATTTTTTGTCTATGAGAAAAGGAATGTAAATTGAATTATACAAGTTTTCAAGTGATGCACTCTATCCAGCAAAAAGTATTCCAATTCTATTGTGCATTATATTTAGCAACTCATCATAAAAAGTATTGAAGATATCAATAACTCGATCCAGAAAAAGCTTTTCGTCAAAAATAACTGGATTTGTGCTTAATTCCTAAAAATTCCAGTTATTATCTATTTCAAAGAATACTCATAGTTTGGATTAGGTCATCAATTGCTCTCACAAGCTCAATCCATTCATCGTTTAGCTTTTTCACACAGCAGTATTAGATCCCATTTCTTTCTTAACGTTTTTAATTTTCTTTATAGCTTGTAAATGCTCGTATATGACGGTGAAAGTCATTGCAATTTCAGACGATTACCTTGCTGGAGTCATCAGTTCACGATGAGTAGTTTAGAAGCGATGGGGAATAAGGTCAGTGTACCTAACTTTCGAAGCAGAAGCTTCAAACGATAATGCTGCTTGAAAATTGATTGATAATTTTGTACGGGTATCGAAATTTGAATACCAAGCAGAAAAAGTGATGCAAGAGATGGCTGAGATTGTAAAAAATCTGCTGGGAAAAAGGCTGAAGAGATAACGTCAATTAAGACAGAATCAAAAATTAAAGAAACTCTCAGTACCTAAACTCCCGGATTTGAGGCAATCTTTGCAATCGTTGGACTTTCTGTTGTTTACCTGCTGAGGAAAAGATAAAAGAATAAATTTTTTAAAAATATTAATTTTAATAATTTTCTCATTAAGATGCGTCTAAGCCTCTAATTTGTCAACTAATCATAATTAAGTGAGGTAGTTAAGATTTTAAATTTAGAAATGAAATTTAAACACAAGGTGAGAAAAAAATCGGTTTATTATTGCAAGCTTCTTAAATAAAATTTGAAAGCAATTATCTAATTAGGAGATGGCTAACAATCCTAGCCAAGTTTGACGTATTTTTTTATCTCCTTAGTTATTTCATCATCAAATGCATCAATAGCAGTCCCTATTGGTGCATTTGGCATCGTCTCCAATAGTACATTTAAATCCCAAGTGACGCATTCTCCAATAAGTTTAAGCTGTTTTTCAGCTCTTTTTACTTTCTTTTTCTCAGCTCTAAAAGGTTTTACAGCAAAGACTGTCAGTTTTTCAAGATTATTTAAAAAGCTATTTATGGAATCAACAATATCTTCACCCAAACCAACTACTATCATAGTTTGTTCATAGTTTAATAAAACTTTAATTAGTTCATCAAGCCTTTCTGGCTTAAAAAATAAATAGCCTTTAAAGTAATCTTTGAACCAATCATCATAGTTAACAATATACACGTCACCATACTCTGCAATTCTCCCCGCTATTCGCCCTCCAGTATCCCCTAAGCCAACAATTGCGATTTTTGGTTTATTTAGGCTCATTTCTCCCCCTTCAAACTAAGCTAAAAATTTGTAGTAAATTGTTTTATTTATAGTTCACCCAATCTACCTTTTTTACAATCATTATTGTATATCATCTCAAGTATTACAGAGAAATTGTCTTGTAAAAACCATTTTACATCCTCCACTAACTCTTTGACTCTATCATTAAACTTGTATGTTGCATCTAATGGCTTATGTTCTTCTTCAATTAGAAATACATCATTTGTAAGGACATGGTAGCAAACAACTGAAGCTGGATTGAGTGTGAGTACGTAATCACGAAGCTCATATAAGCAAATACCTTTCCTTGAGAAACCATATACAGTCCAATTAAACCTCTCTTGCACCTGACTTCTTGTTAATTTCGAAGGTGTTTCTACTTCTATACCAAAATATTTAGGACATCTAAAGTAATGGGCAATATCCAAGGCATGATGCAAAAAGTATGCTTTCAAACCTTCATCTCCAAAGTTATCGTAAGCTGTTTGAGCCTTAATAAAGAAACAAGGTACATCATCACGCCGGCAATCGTGATGCCAAAAGTGCCTTTTAATCATTTCTTTAACCTCTGAACCATCGTCAGTTAAATATTCCAATTTTTTTATTTTGATGTAGTCCTTCACCCCTTCCCATTGTACCTCATTTTTCCCCTCAGAGTCGATTATCTTGTCTACTTCATTACAAACACTTCTATCAATCCCAAACATTTCAGCTATCTCACGATGCGTCTCCCAGCTTGGCATGACCTAACCCTAAAATCATATTTACACTACATAAACATAAATTTGGGTCTATCTTGCCCTTCAATGGATTTCATTTCAGATTTTATTTCTTCCATCCATTCAGAATATCCCATCAATATGATTTTAGATTTTAGTTATTTCAGACCATAAAAAGTCCATTTTCTCCGACTCTAAAATCGAACCCGTTAAAATGTATTTAATATATGCTCCAATTCCCACCCTTATCAAGAATCGCTCAAATGGTAAAACTCCCTCATCCTGTTTGTAAAGAGATTTTGCTTTTTGGATGGAATCGTATTCATTGTCATCTAATTCAATTTCAATCTTCTTCATAATTTAACACCTATTTTAGAGATACTGCTATCAAATTTTTATGATTTTTGATTAAATTTTTAATTTCAATTTATAGTATCTCCAAATTAAAACAAAAAATTCTTAGAACCATCGGTAAAATAAATAACATTAATTTTAATTGTCAACAAGAATTAACAAAAATGAATTTAACAAAAAAACCTTATTCAAACTAAATTTTACGATAAGTACTGTATACTACTTTAGAAGGATTGAAACCTTTGACTACACCGAGCATCTCTAAATGTTAAATCAAGATTTAATTAGACTTTCAGCAACTCACTCCCTAATCAGCGGAACCTTGTCTATGTGATATTTTTAGAATATTTCTTCGTAACTTTTTTGGGAATTTAAGGTAATCAATCAAATTTA
>QMZC01000026.1 GCA_003662995.1 Archaeoglobales archaeon | reverse complement strand
CGTTAAGACTTACGTGTTGTGTAAAGAATGTAACGCTCCAGACACGGAGTTTGTAAGGGAGGAAAGGGTTTTGATGGTTCGCTGTTTGGCTTGTGGAGCGAAGCATCCTGTGAAGGGGGTTTAATTTTATTCACTAAATTTAAAAACCAAGAGTTGCTGTTGATGGTATGAACATCGAAAAGTTACACAACGAACTGAGCAAAGATTTGACAAAAATAAAGGAATTAAAACCAATGATACACCACATAACAAACTATGTGGCTATGAACGACTCTGCAAACATCACAATAGCCATTGGTGCATCACCAATCATGAGCTTTGCCCATGGCGAAATGGAGGAGTTGGTTTCAGTAGCTTCAACACTACTCATCAACATCGGAACCTTAGATGAGTACATAATCCAAGCGATGATGTTGGCATTAAACACAGCAAAGAAAAACAATGTGCCCATTTTATTCGACCCTGTTGGCTCTGGAGCAACAAAATTGAGGACAACAACTGCTACAACAATTGTCAATGAGGGAGTTGATGTTGTTAAAGGTAATCAAGGAGAGATTTTGAGCTTGTTGGGTAAGGAAGGGGTTGTCAAAGGTGTGGACTCCAAAGCTGAAATAGATGCTGAAGTTGTTAGAGAAGTTTCGCAAAAAGTAAAGTCTGTTGTTGTCGCTACTGGCAAAAAAGATTTTGTTACGAATGGAAAGAAGGTTTATGTTATGGCTAATGGAACAGACATGCTCGGAAAAATTACTGCAAGTGGTTGCATGCTTGGCAGTGTTATTGCAAGTTTTATGGCTGTTCAAAAAGATTATTTAATTGCAGCAATTGAGGGTTTAGCTTGTTACAATATCGCAGGAGAGTTGGCTGCCGAGAAAAGTGAAGGTAGCGGTAGTTTCAGACAAAATCTAATTGATGAAATCTTTAACATTACTGCTGAAAAAGTTGTAGATAGAATAAAGCTGGAGGAGATTCCATGAATCTCAAAAGTATCGAAGACTATTTAGATGTCTATTTTATAACCGATGCTGGATTTGGCTACACGCACGAGGAGATTGCAGAAATGGCGTTGAAAGCGGGAGTTGAGATAATTCAGTTCAGGGAGAAAAAGATGAGTACAAAAAAGATGTATGAGGTGGGGAAAAAACTCAGGAAACTAACCAGAGACTACGACGCATTACTGTTTGTTAACGACAGAATCGATGTTGCTTTAGCAATTGATGCTGACGGCGTGCATGTTGGACAGGATGATATGCCTGCTGAAATAACACGGGAAATATTTTCCGGCTACATCGGCGTTTCTGCAAGGAGTGTAGAGGAGGCGAAAAAAGACGAGAAGTATGCAGATTACTTGGGTGTTGGTCCAGTTTTTCCAACGAGAACGAAGGAGGATGCTGGAGACGCAATTGGTGTTGAAACATTAAAAACGATAGTAGAGCAAGTAAGTGTGCCTGTGGTGGCTATCGGTTCAATCAACAAACAGAATGCCATTGAAGTTTTAAAGGTTGGAGTAGACGGAATAGCAGTAATCTCTGCAATTGCTGGAGCAGAGAATCCAGAAGAGGAGGCTAGGGAACTTTTGAAAATAGTTAGAAGTTTTAAGAGTAAAGCTAAGAGTTAAATTTAATCAATCATCTCAATCTCTCTATTTATCTGTTCATCTAACTCCAAGAGAGTTTTCAATAAAACAAAGTACAACTCCAAAATTTCCTCTTTCTCCCACTTTGTTATGTTCTTCTTTATGACCTCATCTATTTTAGACTGTATCTTCC
This sequence comes from Archaeoglobales archaeon, assembly GCA_003662995.1. Lineage (GTDB taxonomy): Archaea > Halobacteriota > Archaeoglobi > Archaeoglobales > Archaeoglobaceae > B5-G16. Next base: position 25,517 of record QMZC01000026.1, on the reverse strand, counting down.
CCATTCTGTGTACAATGTACATCAAATCCTCTACACTCTGGCTAAACTTGTATTCCTCCCCCCTCCTTATCTCAAAAACCCAAACCCTCTTTAAAATTTCTGAAATAGTTTTGTAGTCTATCTGTAAAAATTCTTTCCTTGTTCTAAACATCTCACCAATTTCGTTTTCATTTGGCAATACCACATCGTTTATCAAAGCCGACAATTCCACCAATCGGGTGAAAGTCAGGTAAAAGAGGGGGTTAAATATGTTTCCTGTTTTCTTTAAATTTTTGGCTCTTTTAACAAAGTCTTCATCGAATATCTCCTTTATCTCTTCTTCAAACTTCTCAAGTTCCATGTTCTTCCACCATCTTTAAGACTTTGAAAATTTCTTCCTTCTTGCGTTTAAACTCCTCCTTCATGTTTCTTAATACTTCATAGTGCTCAACCATCCATTTCAACTCCAACCTGTCACCTTTTTCAAGAACGTTTAATTTTAAATCCAGCTTTGAACCACAAATTGGACACAAAATCCCGTTATCTATTCTGAACACTGAGTTAAGACAAACAGGACATTGATCTTCAAGCACGATTCTTTTCCTATTTTTAATAGCCTCTATAACAATTTCCAGTTTTTTCATGCTTTCTTTCTCAATTAAAATTTCACCGGGCAATGCGGCATTTATTTCAGCATTAACCAGCAAATTCAAACCTAAAACCTTAGTCAGTATTATGTGGGTTGCAGATGCCCACCCTTTAAGCTCTTTAAAGCCGTAAGGAGTTATGATGGCAGCATATTTTTTTGAAAATTCTTTAAGATACGGAATTGCCATGAATTGTCTATCAACTAACGCCTTCATTTTTCCAGTCGCATCCAACCAGTAAACGGGTGAGCAAATTAAAATTACGTCATTCCCTTTGATTCTCTCATAAACCAAGCCTACATCATCCTCAATTTTGCATTCTTCACCATACAAACATGCGTAACAGGCTTTACATGGTTCAATGTTCAGCTTTGTAAGATTAAGTATCTCCAGTTCAGCATCAAGCTGTTTAGCTATGTACGTTGCGGCAATCACACTATTGCCCTTCTTTCTACCACTTGCAGTTATAGCCAAAATTTTCATTGTGAGATGTTTTGTAATGTACTTTTAAAGTTTGTTGTAATTGTTCTTGCCCACTGCAAACCATAAATTTCATATAGTCTAAAATGAACAATTAATAAAGCTGAGGTTAAGCCAGGGTGGCAGAGGGGCTATGCGGCGGACTGCAGATCCGCTTTACCCCGGTTCGAATCCGGGCCCTGGCTTAAAGGAAAAGGTGTAGAGCCAGCTTCAAATTCTCTTTATTATTTCCTTCACTTTTTGGTAGGATAAGATTGTTATGGTTTTTATTCGTTAGCAAAATTAAAAATTTGGTAGAATTACTTAATGTCGCCCTAAAGATATCCAATACATGTTTTGCAACGTTTCTGAACGATACTACAACTTCTTCCCTGCTAATGTTATAGGCTGCCTGAAGTATAGCATCGGCAGCAATAGCATCTCTCTTCCCCAATCTACTCAAGACATGACTGATTGCAAGTCCGTAAAGCTTACCAGCAACGAAGGAGGAACTTATTTTCTGTTAGATTTAGCAATTCCAACTGTGCTAAAAAAAATTTAAGAAAATCTATAACGAAAGTGTTAAAAAATGTTAAAAGAAATGACAATTATGCTAAAAGATGTGATAGGTAAAGTCCAAAAATATTCAATGGCACAAGGTAGAAATGTAAAGGCAAATTACCCTCCGGTCGATCCGAACTCCATCTCTGAGTTGGCTCGATCTGTTGAGAAGTTCGTTGTCCTCGCAACTGCTGTCGAATTAAACCTCTTCAATAAATTCAAGAAACCTAAAAGCGCTGAGGAAGTTGCTAAGGAATTGAGACTCGACGAGAGAATAACCAAGAAGGTGTGTAACGCCTTAGTCGCTTCTGGCTTTTTGAAAGAGGTTGATGGAAGGTATACTTTGACTAAGATATCGAAAATATTTCTCCTGAGCGAATCGCCATATTATCAGGGAAACCTGATAAAGCTGTACATGAAGACGAGGGAGGAAAGATGGAACAAGCTCAGAGAAGCTATGAAAAGTGGTTCCTTGGGTTTCCAGAGAAACCATTCGGTCTTCGATGAGAGCTTTATACTTGCAATGGCTGAGGCAGCAGTGAGATGGGATTTACCGAGGACTGTGGAGGCCCTCAGAGAGTTATCTGAATTCAAAAAAGCCAAGAAATTCCTTGATTTGGGAGGGGGACACGGACTATATGCCTTAGCCTTCAAAGAAGCCAATCCTGAGCTCAACGTTTACCTTTTTGATTTACCACAGGTAATAGAAGTTGCAAGGAAATTTGTGAGGGATAAAGTTAAGCTGATAGCTGGAGATTTCACGAAGGATGATTTAGGATCAGGTTACGACATAATCTTTGCATCGGACATTTTCTACAGACCTCACGAGGAACTAATTCGAATTCTTCAAAAAGTCCATGCATCTCTAAGCGATGGAGGTTTGCTGATAGCAAAACACTGGCATATTGACGATCTAAGAGAAGATGCAATTGCAGTTTTCTTTGATCTTATGTTCTCAATATTTGATGAGGTAGACAGAGTTTACTCCACGCCAGAGTTCTGCGATGTTCTCGAATCCTGTAGCTTTTCGGTGGTTGACATCATAGATGTTGGCAAATCTTACAGCCCATCCAAGATTGTAATTGCTAAAAAAATCGTAGGAGGTGTTGTATGAAGGTCGTGAGGTTTGGGAACGTGGAGGAGTTCAGCACACCAGAAGGCATCATGAGTCCGCTGTTCGTCTCTGAAAAAATTGCATTGATACATTTAAAGATTCCTTCGGGTTTGAGGGTTAAACCCCATTCTCATTCGAGGGATGGGATGATTGTTCTTACAAAGGGAAGGGTTAAACTGAACGATGTCGAACTGGGAGCTTACGATTTAGCATACATTCCAGCGAATTTTGAGGTTGGACTGAAATGCAAGGAAGAGACAGAGGCTATTTTGATCTCAATCGAGCCAGAATATAGGAGCTTAGAGGAGCTGAAGTCGATTCTTAGGAGGTTTGGGTGAATATGAGAAGACTCGTAGCGCTTATATTGATTGTAATGTTTATTGCTGGATGCATTGGAGGGAAAGTTAAGACCGAAAAGACTGGATACGTTGAAATAAAGGACATGGCTGGCAGAACTGTCAGGATACCAGAAAAGGTTGAGAGAGTAGCTACGTTGCTTCCATCAAACCTTAGAATAATCGTAATGCTCAACGCAACGGATAGGGTAGTTGGTATAAGCAACTACTTCGACAGATATGAAAACAAGCTTGAGAATGCTCTTGCATATCCAGAGCTGCTAAAAGCTGAGAGAATTGGCTCTGTCAGAGAACCGGACATGGAAAAGATCGCTGAAATCAAGCCAGATGTGATTTTTATAGAGTCCTCCTACGCTCAAATTGCCGATACGATAGAGAAGAATACCGGAGTTCCTGTAGTCTGCATAAACACATCTATTTATTCTGGGAAGCTTGACGACTTCTACAAGACAATCAGATTTGTTGCGAAAATTCTTGGAAAGGAGGATAGAGGTGAAAAAGTAATTGCCTACATAGACGCCAAGGTTAAAAACGTTACGAAAAGAATCGAGGACATTCCGAAAGAAGAAAGACCGAAAGTCTTCCTCTCAAATTGGGCATACAGACACGGAATTGGATGGACTGTAAAGAACTACGCCCCCGTAAATCTGATAGCAAATAACGTGGCGGAGGATATTCCAGTTCATTATATGGAAGTTACGAAAGAGCAGATAATAGAATGGAATCCCGATGTAATCTTTATACATGGTTACAAAGGAAAATCGGCTGTTGATGAAATACTGAGCGATCCAGCACTCAAACAGGTAAAAGTTGTGAAAGAAGGGAAAGTTTATGGTTTATTTGGACCATACATAGGCTACGATCCAAAAACGATGATAGTCGATCTGTACTGGGCTGCAAAAGTTCTCTATCCCGGAAAATTCAAAGACGTGGATGTGATGAAGAAGGGAGAGAAAGTATTTGAGTTCTTCTACGGAAATAAGGGTGCAAAAGTCTTCCATAAGGTCATCGAAAACAGGAGGTCGTATCTATCGCAGGAACTGACGCCCCAGTAAACGTTTACAGGAGTTTTATTAAAAAGAGAGCGATTTTCATTGTTTTCTCGTTAGTTATCCTCATATTTATCTCAATGTACTCTCTACTTGTCGGATCTTCGCGACTTGACTGCAGAACTGTTGTAGAAGCTTTGATTGGAAAAGGAGCTGAGAAAGCTCAAGCTATCATCTGGAATATAAGATTGCCGAGAGTTCTAATGGCTACAGTGGCTGGGGCTGGATTGGCTTTATCCGGGCTTATAACTCAAACAGTATTGAGGAATCCTCTTGCATCTCCATTCACTCTTGGAATTTCGTCTGCTGCAGCTTTTGGTGCGGCATTAGCGATAGTTAGTGGAGTTTGTGGCGTTACACTCAAAACAGCCCTCGGCGGATTTCAGATCACCAATTTTTACGTGGTGATTATCAGCGCATTCGTATTTTCACTCATTGCAACGTTTGCAATTCTTACTATTTCCAAACTAAAAGGTATGTCGCCAGCCGTTACTGTTTTAGCAGGTCTTGCAATCCTATTTCTTTTTTCAGCCGCCACATCACTCATTCAATATTTCGGGACGATTGAGCAGGTTGCTGCAATAATATTCTGGTTGTTTGGGAGTCTATCAAAGACAACTTGGATTAGCCTTGAAGTTATGAGTTTTGTGTTTTTCATCTGCCTTTTTGCATCTTACAGATGTTGCTGGAAGCTCAATGCCCTTTACTTAGGTGATGAGATTGCGAAGAGCTTGGGTGTTGATGCTAAGAGGTTGAGATTGGTGGGAATGATTACGGCATCGCTCTTAACGGCTACAGCTGTCTCATTCCTTGGAGTTATCAGCTTTGTTTGCTTAGTCTCCCCGCACATAGCAAGGCTTGTTTTGGGCAGCGATCATAGATATCTGATTCCCTCATCGTGTTTGGTTGGAGCGTGCTTATTGCTGACGGCAGATACAGCTTCAAGAACTATGTTTCTCCCTTTAACACTGCCAGTTGGGATACTTACATCCTTCTTTGGTGTTCCCCTTTTCCTGTATCTCATTGTAAAGAGAGGTGAAAACGTGTGGTGGTAGCAGTTGATAGCGTTTCGTTCAGCTATAGAGAATTGAAAGTGCTGAAGGATGTAACAATGAACACAAAAAAGGGAGAGATTCTCTGCTTACTCGGTCCAAACGGATCAGGAAAGTCCACGCCTCTCAAGTGCATACTTGGTGTGCTAAAACCACAGAAGGGAAGAATAATGATAAATGGAGGTGAAATTTCCAGCTTTAATCAACTTGAGCTGGCAAAATTGATAGGCTATGTCCCTCAGATGGTCGAGCAGACATTTCCGCTTACGGTTTTTGAGACGATCCTAATCGGTCGCCTGCCTCACTTAGGCTGGACACCAAAGCAATCTGACGTTGAAGCCGTTAGATATGCAATGAGGTTGTTGGGCATAGAGAACTTGGCTTGGAAAAACTTAAGTGAGCTGAGCAGGGGTCAGAGGCAAAAGGCTCTTTTGGCTATGGCTTTGGCTAAAGAACCTTCGATACTCCTTTTAGATGAGCCAACGAGCAATCTCGACTTGAACAGCCAGCTTGAGGTGATGGATGTGATAAGAGATATAGTAAAAGATGGCAAAACGGCGATTGTAGCTCTGCACGATCTGAATCTTGCTTTGAGATATGCGGATAGAGTTGTGGTTATGAAGAATGGAAGAGTTATTGCCGATGGCAAACCTGCTGAAGTGTTAAAGGAGGATATCATAGAGAGAGTTTATGGCGTAAAAGCGATTGTTAAAAATGAGTGCGAGCTGAGATATGTGGTTCCGTTGGGGAGGTGTGAAAATGATTGATGCAGAGATGAAAGAGGTTTTGAGTAGAAACATCTGCTATTTTGCAACTTCGACCAAGGATGGAAAGCCGAATGTTATTCCAGTGGGCTTAGTTGAGCCAATAGACGATTCACGTATCCTTCTTGTGGATGTAAAAATGAACAAGACGAGGAAAAAATCTTGAAGAAAATGATGCGGTAGCTCTTGCTGTAACAGACTTTGAAAAGCTTAGAGCTTACCAGTTTAAAGGCAGGGCAAAAGTTGTGACGGAAGGTGAGCTGTTCGAGAGAGCGATAAAGATTCTCGAAAAGAGAATGGAAATTCGGAAAGAAAGATTAAAGAGGAAGATTGAAAGAGAAGATAATCCAGAAATACAAAAGAAACTTAAAGAGATAGTGGAAAGGAAAATGAAACCAAAAGCTGCAATCATTATTGAAGTTGAAGAAGTTTATCCGTGCATGTAAGTTCTACTCCTCAAACTTTGCTTGCATAAGAGAGTGTTTGGCGAATGCAATTACAGTGAAAACAGAAACGTTAGCGGAGTCTAGGGAATGTTCGGTTTAGGAGCAAAATCCTTCATAATGCTAAATCATTAAACAATCACCTATCCCAAAACTTTCTCGTTCTTATATATCTCTTCTCAGCCTCAAGTAATTCAGCGAAGAAGGATTCTTCGTTGGGATAGTATCTTGACAAAATCCTTGCGGCACTTTCAACACCAACACCATATGTATTCATCGCATAGACTGCATTCATTCCATAGCTCATAACCAAATTGGCAATTTTATAAAGCTCCTTTTTGTCAATGTCCTCCACATTCCTGCGAGCATTTATACATGCAACGAATTTAGATTTGCATTTCGCGCATTGCAATCTAACGTATTTAACCTTGCCCCTAAAGGTAGCATTACAGTTTAAACAGTGCATAATACAATCCTCATTTTCCAATCGCCTTTTAAATGCGCTTAGTATTGCTGCCGTTGGCTTTGATGGCATCAATAAATCGAAGGTGTGTTCTCTTGAAGCTAAAGAGATTGGAGATAAAGAGTTGTAGCATGAAATTGTAAATTCATCCAAACCTTCTACAATCTTCTTAAGCCTTTCAACGTCCATCTTCTCTAAGAAAATCTCCCTCACAGCCTCTTTGTATATTGGCGTATCTTTCAACTTCAAAACGAGCTTCCTAAGATTGATCCTGTTTATTTCATCATCCTTCGCCAACAACCCGAACTTTCTTGCGGCATTGACGACTCTCCACTGTAATAACTTTGTATCAATTAAAGCCCTCTCAGCAAGCCATTCAATGGAATCTGCGTCCAACTGTCTTACTATTTCCTCAACCTCCTTGCTGTTTGCAGGCTGAAGCTTTATTCTGTATGGATCTATTTCCAACCCAATGTTTCTACCCTTTCTTGCCGATAAAAGCAAAGCAACAACCCTTCCAAGAGCTTCATTGACTTTATGCCCAAAACAGGCATTTATTACCGTAATGCCATTGGCGGACTCAATCGTTATGTGTGAGTGAGATGGAATCGAAAATCCCTTGTCCAATTGCCTTTCGATAACTCTAACAACTTCCTTGCAAGCCTCTTCATTTGTGTTGAATTCGCTCATAAGGGCTTTTATTGCATTGATGTCATTACCCCTCCTCAAAAAGCTTGCAATGTACATTCTCAACATTCCAACATCTTGGGCAACTTCGAAGGGTACAGGTATCTCTTCACCAACCCAAGAGGGTATCTCCCCCTCTCTGCTCACAGGCTCAACTTTAACAACGTCATCAACTGAAACAACTCTCCAAAGTTCACCCTTAATTGTGAATACCTCACCGCTAAAAGTTGAGAGGAAACTCTCATCCAATACTCCGATAACCTTGTTTGTGGTTATGTCAACAACCTTGTAGTTTTTCTCATCGGGAATCATTGATATGTTGTCGTAGAAATACCGTCTTGTCATCCTTTTTGCAAAAATTTTGCTCCCATCAAATCCCACTACATTTGCCTCGTTTAGAAATTCACAGATTTCAACAAACCTGTCAAAACTTAGCATTCTGAATGGATAAGCTCTTTTTACAATCCCGTAAACCTTCTCGGCATCAATTCTACCATATTCCAAAGCCATTGCAGAGATTTGGTTTGCTAAGGTATCTAAACTCAAAAAGTGCATGTCAATTTCTTCAATTTTACCTTCTTTAGCCCTCTTAGCCATAATCCACGATTCCAAAATTTCATCAAAACTATCAGCAACAATGAAACCTTTAGATATTCTGCCAAACTTATGTCCACTTCTGCCCACTCTCTGAATTAGCCTTGCAACCTCTCTTGGGCTGTTGTACTGAATGACTACGTCCACATGCCCTATGTCAATGCCCAACTCCATTGATGATGTGCAAATCAAGGCTTTCAGGTCTCCATTAACAAATTTATTTTCACTCTCAATTCTTGCATCTCTCGATAAGCTTCCGTGGTGAACATCAACGTCCACAATTCTTTTTAGCTTTAATCCCAAAGCTTCTGCTGTTTGTCTCGTATTTACGAAAATTAATGCAGAATTGTGCTCTTCCACTATCTCCTTTATTTTCCTTAACTCTGATGCAACTTCGACGTCAACAAAAAGTTCTTGGGCTAGTCTTTCATCCTCCTTTTTTAACTTGGGCTTGATAACCTTAAAATCGTACTCCTTCTTATCGTAACTTTCAATAACCTCAACGTTTTTTCCTAAGAACCTTGCAACTTTCTTTTTGTTCTTAATTGTGGCAGATAAACCAATTATTTGGAAATCCGTTATCTTTCTCAATCTCTCCAATGCGACGCTTAATTGTGCACCCCTTTCCGTGTCAGCAAGCTCATGAACCTCATCTACAACAACAAACTTTACGTTTTTCAACGCTTTTTTCAACTTCTTACCCAAAAATAAAATTTGAAAAGTCTCAGGTGTTGTGACGAGAATTTGAGGTGGTTTTGCCGATTGTTTTCTTCTTTCGGCATTAGTTGTGTCACCATGCCTCACCGCAATTGTTAACCCCAATTTTTTGGCTATCTTCTCCAACCTCCTTAACATGTCCCTATTTAACGCCCTAAGCGGTGTTATGTAGAGAAGCGCAATGCCTTCATAATTGTTTAACAGTATCTTCTGTAAAATTGGAATTATCGCTGCTTCGGTTTTTCCAGATCCCGTTGGAGCGATTATCAGCAGATTCTTACCTTTAAGGATTTTTTCAGCAGCTAACACTTGCATCTCATTCAGTTCTTCAATTCCGGTTTCCTGCAGAACATTTAGTATTACTTTCGATATCATCGTAGATTGTTGATTCTGTATTTTAGCTTAAATCAATTTTGGTGTTTAAACAGTTCATTAGTTTAAACAAAATGCTAAATTAGACTTGCTTCAATAGAAGAGATGATATCCTCTAAGTCTGTTTTTTATAATGCCTACAACTTTTTCCGGTTTCTCAGCAGTATAGGCGTATCCAATCCATCCCCTTTCAACTATCCTTCTCCTTATCAACCCCTCCTTCAACAACTTCTGTAATCTTATTCTCACAATTCTTGTTGATAATTTAAGCTCCGCAGCAATCTCACTTACTGTCATCTCACCTTTTTCCAGTAAAATGCGATAAATCTTCACTTCTGACGGATTGAATATTAATGGTTTCAACAGTTCGTTGATCTTCTCAAGCATCCGACCACCCAAAACTTTTTTATTACCTTTGAAATTCATATTTCATACAGTATTAATAAATTTTTCTAAGGTGAGAGCATGAAGATTGACGGAATGATTGGTTTGTTTACTAAGATTATAAACAATCCTCTATCAAAGGTTGTACTAAAGAATACACTATCAAAAGAAAATGGTGAGGTGAAATTGGAGAGATGGCTTAAGGCCTATGCAGAGGGTGAAGAAATTAAATCCATAGAATTCAATGCGATTAAAAAGATTATAAAAGCTGGGCTGAAAGCTTTTGGAGGGGATGAAGAAGAGCTTAAAGAAAGGTTAAGGGATGCTTACTGGAGGAAGGGTTTTATCAGCGTTATCAGAGGTTTGGTTTACTTTGGTGTAAGAAAGCCCTTTGTAGCTGGTAGCCCTTTCCTTGTAGTTTGGGATTTGACTTATTCATGTAACTTAAAGTGCAAACATTGCTATGCAACAGCAGGAAAACCTTGGAGAGATGAATTGAACTCTCAAGAAGCGTTAAAGGCCTTGGACGTCTTGGCTGATGCTGGGGTGACGGCAATAGCATTCAGTGGTGGAGAGCCTTTAATGAGAAGAGATTTCTTTAAAATAGCATCAAAAGCAAATGAATATGGAATATTCGTTTCTATTGCAACAAATGGGACACTACTAACAAAAGAGAACGTTAAAAGGCTTAAGGAGTGTGGTGTGGGTTTTGTTCAGGTAAGCTTAGATGGTGATAAAGAGCATCATGAAATGTTTAGGGGAGTTGAGGGAGTATTTGAGAGGGTTGTGGATGGAATTAAAAATACAATAAATGAAGGCATAATGACATGCATATCAACAACGGCAACTAAATTGAATTACAATGCTGTTTTTAAGGCGATGGATTTGGCTGAGGAATTGGGTGTTGAATGGTTCATGCTCTTTAACTACATCCCGACTGGTAGAGGAGGATTTGAGATTGATTTGAGTGCTGAAGAGAGGGAGATTTTGCTCAAAGAGTTGTGGAGAAGGCTAAACTCCACATCTGTGAACTTCATGTCGACTGCCCCATACTATGCAAGAATCGCTGTTCAACAGAAGAGTGATGTGATGCCTACACATTTTTACAATGCAAATTTGAATGGGATGTATTTGGCAGAATTCATAGGTGGGTGTGGAGCAGGGAGATTTTATATTGCGATGAAGGCAAATGGTGACATTCAACCATGTGTATTCTTTCCATTAAAACTTGCCAACGTAAAGGAGTTTAGCAATGGCAATGATTTCCTCGAATTTTGGAAAAGCAATAAGATTTTGAATGAGCTGAGAGATAAAGATTCCATTGAGGTTTGCGGAGAGTGCAAGTACAAATACGTTTGTGGAGGTTGTAGGGCGAGAGCTTACGCCTATTTTAAGGACTACAAAAAACCCGATGTGGGTTGTTTAATTGCCAAGAGGATGTTACGTAGGGTTTAAAACTATTGAAATTTTTTGAATGCAGTTCTCTGTTATCTTCAAAGGTCACATGGAATTGATAAGTTAAAGGTGTATAAAATAAACTATAACAATACTAGTAGTTAAGTTCATTATTCAATATTTAAGAAGGAATTAAAGCTCAATTTCCTTTTCAATCCCACCAATTTCTTTAATCTCCTCAACAAATCTGTTAAAATCTTCAGCTATCTCGTTTGCCTCACCAGCAGAGTGCCATACGCATCTTAACCTTCTTGGATTTATTCCAGCCATTTCCAAAGCCTTCTGCAAATTTTTAACCCTTTCTTCAGCCTTGTAGTTCCCAAATTTGAAGTGGCATTCTCCAAGCCTACAACCAGCAATAATAACTCCATCCACACCTCTCTTGAAAGCTCTAATAATCCAATCTGGATCAACTCTTCCAGTACACAAAACCCTTATAATTCTCACATTTGGATCGTATTGAGCTTTTATTGTTCCAGCTAAATCTGCTGCACCATAGCTACAATACCAGCATGCAAATGCTAATATTAATGGAGAGATCTTCTTTTCCTCAGTCAAAGCATCGATTTCAGCTTTAATCTGTTCATCTGTAAAGAAACCCATGTCTATTGCATCAGCCGGACAAGCTGCAACGCATATTCCACACATAACGCATGCATTCGCATCTATTCTCGCTTTTTTACCCTCCATAAACACAGCATTGAAGTTACAAACCTTCATGCATAACCCGCATCCCAAACATTTTTCCTCATCAACGTACGCATTGTAGGGATCGAATTCTGCTCTACCAGTAACAATCAACTGCAAAGCCTTGGCAGCAGCTAAACCAGCAGATGCAACACAGTCTTGGATATCCTTTGGACCACTTGCCGTTCCAGCCAGAAATATGCCTTTAACATCCGTTTCAGCAGGTCTGAGTTTTGGATGGGCTACCTCATAAAAACCATCTTCGCCAAACGTTATTCCAAGTTTTGTTGCCAAAGAAATGTTCCCCTCCAAGCCTATGGAAAGGACAACTAAATCAAATTCCTCCTCTCTAACCTCACATTCCAATGTGCTTTCATAACTCAAAATCAAGTTCTCATTTTCGGTTTCAATTATCTCTCCAACCCTACCTCTAATGAACCTGATATTTTTCTCCTGTGCTCTCTTGTAAAACTCCTCATACATCCTTCCAAAAGCCCTGATGTCAATGTAAAATATTGTGACATCAATATCGGGATATCTCTCCTTAATTATGTAAGCATTTTTCAAAGAAACCATGCAACAAACCCTACTACAATACTTGTTTGTGTTTTCATCCCTACTCCCAACACACTGTATGAATGCAACTCTCTTTGGCTTTTGTGAGTCTGAAGGTCTTAAAAGCCTCCCAAAGGTTGGACCACTGGCAGACAATATCCTTTCAAGCTCAAGTGTTGTTATGACGTTTTTGTAAACTCCGTAGCCGTACTCAGGCTTCCTCCTTGCATCAAATGCTTTATAACCTGTAGCAACGATGATAGCTCCAACTTTAATTTCAATCTTCTCCTCCTTCTGATTGAAATCGATTGCCTCAGGTTCACAAGCTTTTTCGCAAAGTCTGCAACCTATGCAATGTTCCCAGTCTATAGCCGCATACAAGGGAGTTGATTGTGGAATTGGTAAATAAATTGCCTTTCTTATTCCTATTGTGTAATCAAACTCGTTTGGAATTTCCACTGGGCAGACTGCTGAGCAATCATCAATACAGCCTTTACATTTTGAAACATCAACGTATCTCGGATGTTTGATTATCTTAACCCTAAAATTTCCAATGTAACCACTAACATCTTCTATTTCCGCATTCGTAATTACTTCTATGTTCTCATGATTCCAAGCCTCACTCATTTTTGGAGCTAAAATGCATATCGAGCAATCGTTTGTTGGGAAGACTTCATTCAGAGTTGCCATATGCCCTCCAATGGTTGGTGTTTTTTCAACCAAGTAAACTTTAATTCCTGCATCAGCCAAGTTTAAAGCTGCCTCAATTCCTGCAACACCACCGCCAATAACTAAAACAGATTGTTCTACTTTTGCCCTTCTCCTTTCAAGTGGTGTAAGCAATCTTGCCTTTGCAACAGCCATTCTTATCAAATCTTTGGCTTTAATTGTTGCTGCTTTTGGTTTAGCCTGGTGTACCCACGAGCACTGCTCTCTAATATTTGCCATCGTAACGAGATAAGGATTTAAGCCAGCCCTAATCGCTACTCTCCTAAAAGTTGGCTCGTGCAGCTTTGGACTGCAAGCAGCAACAACTATTCTATCAAGTTTATGCTCTTTAATAGCGTTTATTATGTCATCCTGTCCAGATTCAGAACAAGCATATTTTAAATCTGTTGCAAAAACAACATCTTTAAGGCTTTTAGCGTAATTAACGATTTCTTCAATTTCAACAACTCTGGCAATGTTCAAACCGCAGTGACAAATGAAGACACCAATCCTTACCATTGGATTTTGTAGAATAGTTTGCTTTTAATTCTTTCTCAAATTGTTATGATAAATTCGTGTTACGTTGAAATAATAAAATTATAAAAATAGTAATGAAAATTACTTTGGAATCTCACCCACGACGTTGTCAACAAAGAAGTTCATCGAAAGCAATTCTTCATCACTCATAACTTCTCCTTCAGCTCTCACTAACTCTCTTTTTTGGTTGTAAATTGGTCCAACAAAAGGATACTGCTCAGGCACTTCTCCTTTTATGTATTTCTGCTTCTCTTCCTCCACTTTTTTCTTAACGCTCTCAGGCACTACATCGTTGAATGGGGCTAAGCCAACAACACCCTCTTTAATACCCCACCAGATTTCCTCACTCTTCCAAGTCCCATCCATAACATTTTTCACAATGTAGTCGTAAATTACGCTCCAGTTCCAGACTGCTGCTGTTAAATGTGCTTTGGGAGCAAACTTATACATATTGCTGTTGTATCCAATTGAATAAACCCCATGTTCTTGGGCAGCTTGCTGTGCTGCTGGCGAGTCTTGGTGTTGAGCAATAACATCGCATCCCTCACTAATCAAGCTCTCAGCAGCCTCCCTTTCCTTAGCAGGATCGTACCATGTGCCAGTCCAAACAACATGGATAGTAGCGTTGGGGTTCACTTTTTAACACCTAATGCAAATGCGTTTATACCCCTTATAACCTCTGGAATCGGGACAGCAGCAACGTATCCAATTTTGTTCGACTTTGTCATCATACCTGCAACGATTCCTGTTAGATGCCTAGCCTGATACATCCTGCCAAAGTAAGTTCCTACATTTTTTGCCGTTTTATAACCGCTACAATGCTCGAAAACTATGTTTGGATAGTCCTTAGCAACTGTTATTGTTGGATCCATGTAACCAAAGGATGTTGTGAAAATTATGTTGTAACCTTGTTCAGCATACTCTCTAATAACCCTCTCTGCATCATCTCCTTCAGGAACGTTTTCAGAATAGGCTGTTTTTATTCCATACTTTTGCTCAATGAACTTCCTTCCTTGGTCATGGGCATAGCTCCAGCCAGCATCACCTATTGGGCTTACGTAGATAAATGCAACTTTGAACTCCTTTTCCTGCTGCGCACAACCGGCAATTACTATGGCTATTGCTATAGCCACCAACAAAAGTAGCAACCTTTTCATGGGCAAGCTTGAAGTTTGAAAAAGATATGTTTTTCGTTTTGTTGTCTAAGGACTAAACGATTCCACATATTAAACTCGACCTAAAAAGTGTAGGTTGGCTTAATCAACTTTCAGTAATCTATAACCTCCACATACACAGGAGAATCGCTTGAAGTGAAATTTATAGCATACATGATCTTTTCATTTCCGTAAATATCTGTAACTTTTATTTTACCTTTAATCTCCTCAGGCAGTTCTACATTACCCCAGATGACATAAACCGATTTATTTTCTACAATGAACTCATATATGCCTGCAAGAGAAGTTGCACCCTCATAATCTCTTTCATTCTCCACATACTCTTGCTTTATAACTTCCAATTTCTCAAACCTATTCAATTTCTTTACCATAATTTCATAGGCTTTCTGGGTGCTTTCAGATCTCCAGAATTCCAGCCAGTTACCCACGTGAGATATCTTCTCCGCCCCTAAAGACAGAGAAAATACAGAACTTTTAACCAGCAACTCATCAATCTTCTTTATATCCTTTGGCTTTTCCATTAAACCTCCAAACTGCGCTTCCGTAACCCATATAGGTTTATCAACACCGTGTTCCTCCAAAAACCGCTTGAATTTAATTATAAAAAGGTCTTCTCTTTTTTCGTTTGTGTCAATGCTGTGTATGTTTGCTATGTCAAAGTAATTTCCCGCCTCACCTATTATCGGTCCCAGAATTTTACGAATTGCTGCTGCATGCCAGCCATACCAGCCATCAAAACCTTTGCTTCCGAATCAGTTTCCTTTATAGTTTCGTAACTCACTTTAAGAATCTCTAAATATTCTTGTGATGTTCCAACAAAGAACTTTAGTCCACTCGGATCTTTACCTTGCATCCCCGGCTCATTCATTATTTCCCAATATTTAATTGGATATTTCAAGGCGGGCATATCATCTATTCCATCTCCATCGTACCTCTCAACGAGTTTTTTGAGAAATTCCCTATACGCTTGCATGTTACAAGGCTTTCCAACTTTCAATCTTTCCATTCCAAATGGAAACGGCATCTCCGAGTAATACTCTTCACCATGACAGGCATCTTGATCCCAACTGGCGAAGGGCATCACAGTTATCAAAATAAGAGTGTTCCGATGTTCAAAATCTCTAACAATCCCATCCACAAAGGTAAAATCATATTTTCCCTTCTCTTTCTCAACATCTTCCCAGGAAATCCAATATCTTATCCAGAGTGGTTCCTTTATTTCGCCCACCTGCGAAAAATGTATATTTTCTGGTTTTAGCTCTTTATACTCTATTTTATCTGCTTTATCATAAACCTGTTTTTGTTCAGTTTGCAATGGCGGAGTTTGTGTTTGTGAAACTACTTTACGCTCTTCTTTGCTTGTACAACCTATCAACACTAACCCAAAAATTAAAATTAGAAATAGGCATAGTTTCCCGTTCATCTTAACCACCTATAATTGGAGATGAACTAATTTACTTTGTTTACTATCGGTTTTATACTTTTTTATCGAATATTTTAGTTTAGTATTATTTATTATTTACTATAAATATAATCCTACCATCTCTCACCCCTGAAATAAGGTTTACCTAACGCTGATGAAGCCTTTAGCTTGTATTTCTCCTTAATAAGACTCAGAAGTAAAACGAGTATTGTCGCGATATAAGTATCATCTTTAACAATTGATACGGAATCGTGAAGCCAATAGCTTGAAGCTTGAAAAAGATATGTTTCTCGTTTTGTTGCCTTTAATCAGCTTTTTCAAAGGGTAATGTGATAACTGCCTCCTCCCTTACTTTGGTTTAATTCTTGGTTAGACTATTATTAATTGTTGAGTTTGTCGTATTACTTTTGACTCCTTATAAAGCTTTGAGAGAACGCATCTAAAACGATGGTGGATAACATTTATAAAAAGTAAGAGAATATCAAACCAAATGGAGTTCAATCCGAGCTATCTCAAACTGTATGAAAGTGGAGAGTTAAAGGATAGAATCGAAACGTTGTACAACATACTTGAGTCTTGCGAACTTTGCCCAAGAAAGTGTGGGGTTAATAGGCTTGAAGGTGAAAAAGGATTTTGTAAGGCAGACGAACTCATGGTTTCAAGTTACTTCCCCCATTTTGGAGAGGAAGACCCATTGGTTGGCGTTCACGGTTCTGGGACGATTTTTTTAACCCACTGCAATCTTGGATGTATTTATTGTCAAAACTACGAGATAAGTCATTTGGGTGTCGGAGAGGTCGTTTCTGAGGAAAGAGTGGCTAAAATGATGCTTGAACTTCAAGCATTGGGCTGTCACAACATAAACCTTGTCACCCCAACCCACTATGCCCCACAACTCGTTAAGGCAATAGCGATTGCTGCAGAAAAAGGATTGAGGTCGCCAGTGGTTTGGAATTGCGGTGGTTATGAAAATGTGGAAATAATAAAGTTGCTTGATGGTATTGTTGACATTTACATGCCCGATATAAAGTACAGTTCAAGTGAAGTTGCTAAAAAGTACTCCTTTGCTCCAGATTACTTTGAGAGGTGTAAAGAGGCTGTTAAAGAGATGCACAGACAGGTTGGAGACCTGAAGATTCAAAATGGAATTGCCTATAGAGGGTTGTTAATAAGGCACTTGGTCTTGCCAAACAATCTTGCAGGAAGCGAAGAAATCCTCAGATTCATTAGAAGTTTGTCAAAAGATAGTTACGTTAATATAATGTCTCAATACAGACCTGAGGGAGAAGCATTCAAATACGAGGAGTTGAGTAGAAGACCGACCAGAGAAGAATTCATGAAAGTTATAGAGTTGGCAAAAAAATTGGGCTTAACAAGAGGGTTGCAGGAAAAGCATGTATTCTGGCGTTGGTTAATTTAAGTGACTCAATCCAAAAAATATTAAATCTCCCATCTTAAACGATAAAGATGTCTAATGAAGGGGTTTAAAAATAACCAAATTAAAGGTTTAAAAAGGTTCAAAGATGGGTTTTAGACGTCTTTCCAAATTTTTTAAAGCTTAAACAAACGATTTTTTAAACCTAAACCAAAGAAAATTGAAAAATCTTATAAAGATTTGAGTTATAAATAAATAGTATAAAACCTAAATTTATCAATGTGCTCTTTTCGTCAAGGCTTATTGAGGTACTTGAATTTATATTGGAAGAGCCCAAAACAAAAAAGGAGATTGAAAAAACTCTAAAAATCTCAACTTCGCATCTTGCGCAAGTACTAAGTAAAATGGTTGATATGGGGTTAGTTGATAAGAGAGGCGACATTGTAAAAATTTTACCCAAGGGAGAGTTTATTTTGGGTGTAAATAGAGTAGCAAAGGGTTATGATGAGTTTCTAAGCAGATTTGGTAATTTTATGAATACTTATATTCTCGACGACATTCCTGAATGGTTAATCTCAAGGTTTTACGAGCTTGCTGAGATCGAGATTGCCGAAAGGCGAGAGGACGTTTTTAGCCCCCATCCTGAGTTCTTCGAGCATCTATCAAATTCAAAGAGAATTTACGGATATGTCACAGTCTTCTTTAAAGAGTGCATCAACTTCTTTCTTAGACTGGCGGAGGAGGGAAGAGAGATGGAGATAATCGTCAATAAGGGCGTATTAGACAAGATAGTTGAGAATTTTACTGAAGGGTTTGGAAAAGGAATTGAACGCAAGAATGTACGTTTTTACGTTTCTAAAAAGGATTTTCAGGTTTTCTTTTATTGTTATAGATGTTTTCTTTTCGATATCCTTTTATTTAAAAAATGTTTTTTTTTGACTACAAGAAAGATTTTCTTTGCAAATCTTGGCTGGGTAATTGTACCAAATTCAAAGAGTTTTATTAAAGCTATTAAAAAATATGCTCCAGATAAATTAGAGGAGGTGATTAAATGAAAGGTATGAACAAGTTTCTGGTTTGTTTGCTCTTGTCAACCCTCCTCCTCGGTTGCACTCAATTAACAGCCGAACAGATAGCTGAAAAGATGCAAGAGAAGTACAACTCCATCAAAGACATGAAAGGAGTAATGATTGTAACCACGAGCTTAGACAACCAAACCCAAACGATAAACTTTGCAATGAAGAAACCCAACAAGTGGAAAACCGAAGACAAAAACATGCTAACAATCTCCAACGGCAAAACGATGTGGACCTACGACAAGCAAAAGAATGAGGTTACAAAACTAACCTTACCAGAAATCAAACAGCCAGAATTCGACTACGGTAAGATTGTCAAAGACATGCTCGAAAAATACGATGTCAAACTTGTAGGAGAAGAGAAAATCGCAAACAGGGATTGCTATGTAATAGAATTAAAACCGAAAGGCAAAGACTACTTCATCAACCAAAAACTCTGGATCGACAAAGAATTCTGGTATCCCTTAAAAATAGAGATAAACTACGGAAACTTCAGCTCAATCGTGGAATACAAGAACATAGAGTTCAATACAGGCTTGAGCGATGATATCTTTGAATTCAAACCGTCTGAGGGAGTAAGGTTATTTAACCTTCAGTATTACAATGTTACTCATGCCACTCCTTCTTCTCTCAACCACATCTTTGGACTCGAGCTTGTCAAGAGTTAAGCTAACTGTGCTTTTTGGCAATCTCTTTTTCAACTATTTTGCTCTGAAACATAACTTCACTATTCTCAGTTAGAATTTCAACGATTTTCTTCTCGTTGCCCTTTAATTTGCTTAAATCTACAGTGTGTACTGACCGTTCTTCAACTTTTTAACCTTTTTCCATCTAACTATGAACTGACCTTCTTACAGATGATGTTCTGGATGTACATGGCTATGCCAAGTATTTTTAATTTAAGAGGTATTTTATTCTTCAAGCTCTTTTACTATTTTTATTTGAGAACGATATCACATCTGTTCGAGTTTTACTAGGTTTATAATAAAATTAGATAAATTGTTGAGAAGAGATTTAGGCATTGAGGTTGAGCGGTTTCCGAAAATTTGAAATTTGTCAAAATCTTCATTTTTTAATGAATATGCAAAAACTAAGTTTGCGGGAGGGGCTTCAAGAACTCGAAAAAGGAAACAATGAATTCTACTTAGAGGTCGATTTGTTGGGCATAGAAGAGAGGGGAATAACTCAGCGCGGAAACATCTTTGTGAGAGTTAATGTTAAAGACGAAGAAACGACAGCTACCCTCGTTGTTTGGGGTAGCAGCGAAAATAAGTATAACGTTGAAGTTGTAGAGAGAGAACCTGAAAAAATTAGAATTCTAAGACCTGTTAGGCCCAGCCACTGGGCGAGAACAGGTTACAAAGTTGATCTCTGGGCTCATGAAAGGGTTACAAGAATTGAAGAAGTATAAGGAGATGTGAGTTATGATACTCGAGAAGAAAGAATATAAGGCATGTATAGTAAACATACCTCTTCAGTCTGTATACAATAGGTGTTTGCAGTTTGTATCTTCCAATAAAAAATGGAGGACTACAGAAACGTACAAAGATGACAAAAGGGCGATAATACACTCAAAAACAGGTGTCAGTCTTAAAACGTGGGGTGAGAATGTCACCATCTATATGAAAAAAGTCGATCCGCAGAAAACTAAGGTCTACATCCTCAGCAAATCTGGAGAACGAATGGACTTTGGCAAAAACAAGGAGAATGTGTTTTCTATAATCAACTTCTTAAAGTCTTTGACTAATAAAATAGAGGTCATTAATGAAAAAATTAACGACCACGATTTGATACCAATAAAAGGAAGATACTGCTACTTATTTCGGTGGACATCTCAAATATCCGTTGAAGTCGGGTAGACTTTTTGACATAGGCGGTACAACGAAAACAGGGGTTATTGGTAGACTATCTTTATTTGATGACAGAATAGAGTTCATAGCAAGAAAGTGGCGGATAGTAATTCCGTTCGAAAATATTTTAGTTGATGATGTTGGTTTTGAGGAGAAGGATTCAGGCAAAGCAACTGTGATTGGAGGTGGTGGAGGGATAGGAGTTCCGTTATCTCCAATACCTATTGGAATGAGCTTTGGAGGAGGATTTATATCAAAAGAAGGAAACTTGAGTTTGCTAGTAGTACCTTACGTGGATGAACACGGAATAAAACATACTCCCAGATTTCAGATCAAAGGGTTAGTCAGAGACAAAACAGAAGAGTGGGCAAAGCTGCTTTATGGAAGGCTAGTAGAGATAAAAAAGCAAAAGTCGAAAGAATTAGAGGAAACCAAACAGAGATCTGAAGCCTTTGACGTTTTTGAGAAGCTGAAGAAATTGAAAGAATTGCACGACGCAGAGATACTCACTGACGAAGAGTTTGAAGAAAAAAAGAGGAAACTGTTGGATTTACTATAGAGTTATTTCAAACCTGAAATTATAGTTTCAATCCAGCCTTTGAGATGGTAATTCGATACACTTACACAACTTTAATCCAAAAAATATTAAATCTCCACACCCATTGAACGCATGGACTGGTTTGAGAGGGAGAAAAAATCCTTAATTCAGTTTTATCGAAGACAGAAAGTCGTTTTTGTTAAAGGCAAGGGTTGCTGGTTGTATGATGAAAACGGCAAAAAATACTTGGATTTAGTTGCTGGAATTGCCGTAGTGGCTATTGGACATTCCAATGAGAAATTTGTTGAGAAAGTTTCTGAGCAATTGAAAAAACTCGTTCATACCTCAAATTTATACTACACAATACCACAAATAAAATTGGCCGAAAAACTAAAAGAAATAACAAAGATGGACAAGTTTTTCTTTTGCAATAGTGGAACAGAATCCGTTGAGGCGGCATTGAAAATTTCGAGGAAGGTGACGGGAAAAAAGAAGTTTGTTGCCTTCGAAAACTCCTTCCACGGAAGAACAATGGGGGCATTGTCTATAACATACAAGGAGAAGTTTAGAAAGCCGTTTGAACCACTTTTAAAGCCAGTTGAATTCGCAAAGTTCAACGATGTTGAGGATTTGAGAAGTAAGGTCGACAACGATACTGCTGCAATTATAATTGAGCCTGTGCAGGGAGAGGCTGGTGTATACGTTGCAAGTAAAGAGCTTATAGGGGAAATTTTTGACCTCAAAGACAGATATGGGTTTTTGGTTATCTTTGATGAAGTTCAAACAGGTTTTGGCAGAACTGGAAAGTGGTTTGGGAAAGACAATTTTGGTGTTCAACCCGACATAATGACGATGGCTAAGGCTATGGGTAATGGTTTTCCCATTGGATGTGTTGGCGTTAAAGATTCAGTGGCAGAGAAACTGGAGGTTAGCGAACACGCATCAACTTTCGGTGGAAACCCGTTAGCTTGCACGGCTGCCTTAGCAGCGATAGAGGTTATTGAAGAGCAAAATTTGGTTGAAAACTCTGCTAAAGTTGGCGAATACTTCAAAAACAGGCTTAATGAGATTAAGTTCGTTGAAAATGCGAGAGGGTTGGGTTTGATGATTGGTGCAAAGGTCAATGTTGATGCAGAGGATGTTGTTAAGAGGGCTTTGAGTAGTGGTTTAATTGTAAACAACACAGATGAACGCAATTTAAGGTTTGTACCGCCTTTGATTTTAAGCAAAGAAGAGGTGGACTATGCCATAGATATTCTCTCCAATTTAAATTAAATTTTTGTAAAAGTATTTATATTCTCAATGAATTTTGTTTAAATCAGAAAGAATTAAAATCGGTGGGGGATAAGATGAATTACAAATTCAACCTTGAGTTTGTGTTTTCTGCAGTATTGTTGTTTCTAGTCATTATTTCGTTCATCTCAAATTTTGTTGCCCTGCTTACAGCCTTTATTTTTACGTTCATCGTTCCTGGCTTAATCTGTTTAAATACAGGTTGGTTTAAGCTGAAGAATGGAGTAGCTGTGTTTATCCCACTCTTTAGTGTTATGTTTTCAACCCATTTAATTTACTATTTATCTCTGCTTCTTGGGTATTCAAAAGAAACCATACTGATCTCTTTTCTGATTTTAGCATTTGTTTATCTGGCATCTCTAACTTCGAAAAACAAATTTGATACTAAACCCATCTCAATCAAGTTAAACAAAGATTACTTAGTCTTCATTTTCATTTTTTTTATCTCCTTGGCAATCCTTTACAAGAGCGTTTGGTTTGAGAGTAAAGCTGGTGTTATAATAACTGGCTCAAACTGGCAGGACACACCACTGCATTACGCAATAATTGAAAGTATAAACAACGGCAATTTTCCACCACAAATGCCATACTATGCAGGTATAAAGATGCAGTATCACTACTTTGTTGACTTCCATACCGCTATACTTGAAAAAACGTATGGCTTTATGCCAAAACTTCTGCCACTTCTAAACTCCATATTTATTCTGATTTTTGCAATCTCAATCTATTCCTTAGCAAAGAACATTGAAGAAAAGGGAGCCATAATCTCGACAATCATAGCGACGTTTGGATGGGGGTTTAGCTATTTCACCCTTTTGTCAGCACTGTTTACCGACTTCAATCCAATGGTAAACTACATTTACCAATACAATGGATTTTTCGGCTTACCGCCAATATTTGACAATCTACTGCAACAAAGACCGCTCTTAGTCGGTTTACCAGCGTTTACTTTTGTTTTAACCCTTCTAAGAGATTTTGAGGATAAAAATAGATTAATTTTGGCTGGAGTTGTTACGGGTTTACTTTTCCGTTTTCATGTTCTATCCTTTTTCTGCTGTTTTGTAGCTTTTCTCATCAACGTTATATTAAGGATTAGAGCTTTAAAACCACATTACTTCTACTTTTTGGTGTCGATAATAATTGCTTTGCCATTTATTTTTTCGGCAAGCCATTCTGCTACCATTAATCTACCTTGGGCATTTTATTTTTTAAAGGGAAATCCCGTTGTTTACTACACAGCAAATCTTGGCATACCATTTATGGTTGCTATGATAGCTATAGCATTCAAGAGGGTTGAAGAAAAACTTTTGAAATACGTTTTTGTCGTCTTGTTCCTACTGCCAAACTTAATCTCATTTACACCAAATCCATGGGACATGTACAAGTTTTTTCATTTCTCTTGGATTCCTATCTCAGTAATAAGCGGGATAATGTTGAGTAGAATTAAGAAAGAGGTTGCAATGATTCTCGTTTTACTCTCAGTCTTAGCGTCTGCAAGTGTTGTTATATATAACGTTTCAACAAACTACATTGCTGCAAATTGGGATGAATACAATGCAGGGATGTGGATTAGAAACAACACAGAGGAAAGGTCAGTATTTTTGACTTACTATTCCATCCACTCACCCCCAACAATGATTGGTGGTAGGCTAAGAGTTCTATCATATTTAAATTGGCCCTACGGACATGGAATTAAGCTTGATGAGATATGGGAAAGGGTTAAAGATGTCGATATGGCGTACAATGGAAGTGCAAGCGATTTGAAGAATGTAATCGAAAAATACGGTGTTAAATATATTTACGTTGGCAGAGAGGAGATAAGAAATTATCCAAAATGTATTGAAAGGTTTGACAAAATCAAATGGCTAAGGTTGGTTTACGATAGGGGAATAAAAATATACAAGGTCAATTTCGAAAATTGAATTGGTATTAATAGATATTAATTCAACAATCGAAGAGATGACTGTGGTATTCCCTGAAATATATTTTGCTCCTCAAACAGAGTTGCATTCATCAAGACATTCTAAAAGGGATAAATAATATATACATCTTCGTCCGTATACAAAATATGTCAACAACTGTTTATAGTATACGGATTCCAAAGGAGATTCGTGATGCGATGGAGAAGACAAAAGACATCGATTGGCAGGAGGAAATTCGAAAAATGATAATAGAGAGGGTTCGACAGGAAACAAAGAGGAGATTACTGAAAGAGGCGAGGGAGTTAAGAAAGAAGATGAAGAGCTCCAATATCTCTGAGATGATAAGAGAGGATAGGGATGCCAGATAAAATCGTTCTCGATTCTAACGTTATCGTAGCCATTTTTTTTAGAGAAGATGGTGTTAGCGAGGTTGCGGAAAAAATCGTTGAAAAATACAAACACTATTACACCCTCGATTTTGCCATTGTTGAAATAACAAATGTTGCTTGGAAGAAAGTTATGTTCGAGAAAGAACCGATTGAAATTATTGAAGATGGATTGAGAAAATGTATTGAGTTTGTGACATCTGTTTGTGAAGTGATTAATTCCGTTGAACTTTATGGCGTAGCTTTTAAAATTGCCATAGAAAAGAATATCAGTGCTTATGATTCCCTTTTTGCTGCTCTCTCCATGAAATACAATGCTCCACTTGCCACAGCGGATAGGAAACTCCATGAGAAAGTCGATAACGGAATTCTTGTAAGGCAAAAAAGAGCCACGTTCAGATAGAAAAGGAAAGGAACGATTAAATTACTATTCCATTTCACCCATCATTTAAGAAAGAACTCTCGGAATGGTATCAAAGTTGGATCAAATGTTTTGATTTAATTTTTTAATAAAATATTTAACATACATCTGTCAAACCACTACTAACGATTTTACCCTCTTCACGATTCTTAAGTGTTCATCTCCCCTCAGAAACAGCAAAATTATAATGAAGCTTGTAAGAATTAGGGGTATCTCGCTAACAAAAACGTGTCTAAAGCTCCTCATGAACGCCTCAACAATTACAACGAGTGGATAGCCAAAACCTTTAGCAGCCATAACCCCAAGAATTTTAATTTGCATCGGATTGGGCAATTGATTGCCATAGTTTGGACTTGGACCTGTCCACTTTAACACAACTTCCACCTCAAACGATTATAATAAAGCATGAACAGCTTACAGAACAAATTCCAGTTTCTAACAGGATTTAAACAAGTAATTGAGCAAAAGAATATCT
>QMZC01000025.1 GCA_003662995.1 Archaeoglobales archaeon | reverse complement strand
CTGGAAGTCATGTAATTTTGAGAAAAGAAGGTTCTCCTGTTACTTTGTCTATTCCATTGCATAGGGAATTGAAGAAAGGTTTGCTTAGGGCTTTGATTAGAGATGCCGATAGCTTTGAAGAATTCCTGAAATACCTGTAAAGTCATACTGCCACTCCCTCTACCTTATCCTGTTCGGCAACCTGCTCGTTTTTACCTTCGTTTGTTCCGAGTAATCCCTTAGCTTTTAAGTCTCCTCTAACCAATTGCCTAATATATTCGTTTACATTGTCCTTATAGCCCTCCATTTTCGCTGCATCCTTCATTTTCCCAATCCAATGGTTTGGGAAGGTTATCCACAATCTCATGTTACCATCCTACAACTATATTGTATATTTACAACACATACTATATTTAATTGTTTCGTTTTTTCAACTTAGTTGAATTATTTAGAGGACTTTTTTTATTAAACAAATCCAACAAAAATGCAATGAGTCAACAAAGCTCCAAATATAGAAACATGCTTGAAAGTATTGCCAAAAAAGGCGGTCTTGAAATATTAATCTCTCTAAAAAGCTCGCCAAAAAAATGGGGGGAATTAGAGAAAACTGTAAAAGAGAAAAAATCTGTTAGTTACAGACTTAGAGAATTCCTTAACCTTGGTTTAATCCAGATTACAATCATTCGTGATACTCCTACAGGATCAAAAGCTTATGAGTTAACTCCTTTGGGTAAGAAAATTGTTAAACATATTGAAGAAATGGAAAAGGAGTTTGAGAGGTATCATAAAGGATTGTCGAAGGGTAGGAAGTTTATTGAGGAGGTGATGGAGGAAGAATGAATGACGATAAAGACAAAATACTCATATTAATGGGGCTTCAAGATCAATTTCATTCAGTGGTAGAGTTAGCTAAACTCCTCGTAAAGGGTATAGTAAACCTCACAATACAAGAGTACGATGAACAAGTCCTTAGTATCATGAAAGCATATAAAGTAGCAAAAAACAACCTTATTCGACTTGGATTTTCTGAAATCTATTCTTCACTTCCAAATCCTCCTATTGAATCTAAAATAGGATATATGGATAGGGATAAGGCTCTTGGAATTTTGTATCAACTCATAACAGGAGGTCGTGCAGGATATGCAGCTATTAAAACTATTCTATACAGACAAACAATTCCTGAGGAGCTAGGTTTCAGAGAGGAATTAGAGACTATCGAGAATATTGATCCAGATATCTATAAAAATTTGGATAGAGCTTTTTTAGAAGCAGAACACGGTCATTACCTCGCTTCAGGCTTAATCTCTGCCCGTGTTGTGGACTACATTGTAAGTAAATTCAAAGGAAAGAATATTGACGAGAAAATAGATTACTTAAAGAGTTCTGGATTAATTGATAAAGAAAGAAAGGATGAGATTAGGGAATTTACTTTTACTGCTAAAAAGCTCGTGATTTTGTTTCTCACAACATCAAAATTTATCCTTCTTCCGATGACGCCATGATCTTACTTGGAAATGCCGTTAAGCTTGCTAAAATTTATACAGAATTCGAAAAGAGGAAAACGGAGGAGGGATATGAATGAAAAAAAGAAGACACATCGAACTCAATGACGAAATTTTAGAGGTTTTAAACGTTCCATTTCCAAAAGAGAAGCAAGGAAACTTCTGGTTTTGCTTCCCTTTTAGTGTTAAGATGGTCATTGAGTTTTACAGAATGACTGAGCCTGCTTTATCTGAACACATACCCAATCCATCAATTGAAGAATTAATAGATCATCTGAAAGTTAACCGCTATACAGGTATTAAATTAACAGCAAACAAAATTACCCAATTAAACCAACTTACAAAGCCTTTGGTATTCAACTTGTATGTCAATCAGGAAGTTGAAAAGCTACAAGAATGTTTTAAAAAAAATATACCTGCAATCCTAATATTCAACAATACCTATTATTTTAGAGATGCCGTCGGTGCTGCACATGC
The DNA here is from genome assembly GCA_003662995.1 of Archaeoglobales archaeon. Classification (GTDB taxonomy): domain Archaea; phylum Halobacteriota; class Archaeoglobi; order Archaeoglobales; family Archaeoglobaceae; genus B5-G16. The sequence continues at coordinate 28,233 of QMZC01000025.1, read as the reverse complement.
TACTGTGCTTATAGGTCTTACTGAAACTAAATTCATATTCAACAATCCTTGGGCTGGTGAAGCTTACCCATACGACTATGACAAATTTATTGAATCTTGGGAAATTGAAGACCGACAACTTATTCTACCAAAAGTCGTAATAGATGTTAATTTAGAAAAATTTGGTGATAAAGATGAGGTTGGTTGATGCTGGGATGAGTGAGTCGGAAATCCTTAAAAAAGCCCATAAGTTTATTCGTGAAAATATTGGTAGTGTGCCATCTCCAAAAAAACCCATTTTAACGTTTAAAGAAATTGAATCTTTAGAAGGTGTTAAGAAAAAGGTAATGGTTTATGAAGTTCCAATCGTTGCTTATTTCCCAACGATAATTTACGATCCTTATTTAGCAACCCCTACTAAACCAAGATTCAAAAATCTTGGAGAGGTTGGAAAGCTAATCTTAGATGCAAATACAGGGGAAGTAATTGAGAAACCCACAGTATATCAAGTTAGAGGCGCAATTAAATCAAAATTGGAAGAAATAACCAACGTAGTTGACAAAACTCTTGTTAAAACAGGAGCAGAGAAGTTCTCACAAATAACCTTACCAGAACACATCCATACTCCCATAATAGACATTTTATCTTCACTACTTATAATAGGCAAAATTGATATTGAGATGGAAATTGAAGAATTGAGCAGCGAAGACAAAACCAAATATTTAAGGATTATTAACGCTTTAGAAAAGCATGAACTTGTGGAGCGTGATAACAATTTCATTTATCCGGGCAATGTACTAATTGAATTAGAAGAAAAATTCCCTCAAGAACACGACAAAATCATAACCAATGCACTTGCTCATTTCTTTAGACAAGGTTACGAGGAAATAGATAGTATTAGAATCGTACTTGGCCCATTTTTAATTCTTAGTAGAATTATTTATGAGACATCTCTAGAAGTCGATACCATAGTACCTGTACCTTTTGAAATTATCAAAGATACTTTCGAGAAAGGATATACAGGAAAACTTCAAAAATTAAAACTAATCAAGCTACCTAGATACCTCATTCAACTAGAGAAAGTTGGACTTATAAAATATAGAGAAATTCATGGAGAACCACACTGGGAAGGGGATAAAGACGTGTTTAATGAACTAAAAAAAGACACTGAATTGACTGATATACTAGAAAAACTACTTGCAGAAATTTAAAGATTAAAAAATCTAATGAAAGGCTTTGGTAAGGATAAAACAACAATAGCTACCATTCGTAAACAATGGCAACCATTGTAAACCATCAGTAAACCATATATACTTCATAAGTAATGTACATATGGGGTAAGTCCCACCGAAACGATGAGGCCTCCTTGAGGAGGATGGGATGGAGTAGGTGGGGTCCCATTACCTTTTAAATACTTCCTTTAAAATTCTCCTCTTTGATTCGATTATCCTATAAAACTCATCATCATTTCTCTCGTATTTGGCAAATATAGACCCAGTAACAAAATCCGCAACCTACAAACCAGCACAAGAATGAGAAGACTCATGTCTGATAACTAAACTTCGAGGGGGTATGAGCCCCAGCCTCCAACACTCATAGTCCACATGATCTTGAAGATATCCATCAAAATTTATCCTATCTACCTTTTTTGAAAGGAATTTATCCACAACAATCTCAAAATCCCTACTACCCATGAAAGGAATTAACTCTACAATAAAACCTGTTAAATAGTTATGCAAAATCTGTTTTTTCTCCCTTAAGTATTGATAGACGGTCGCTTTTTTCAATACAACTGCCGAAAATTGAATATCAAGCTGGGCAATTCTTTCCAAGACTTTAATTTTAGTCTTTGGATTTGTTTTTGAGAATTTAAATTCCTTGATGTCTCTTTTCTTTTTACCAATAACTACCCCTTATTTTCTTAAACATCCTTGAGAACTGCTGTGGGTTTTTAGTTTCAACTGCTGCAATTACATAATACTTTGTTGATTTCTCAGTAAATCCCAGATCCCCACTCTCGTCAATGTAAATATACTTTTTATTGCTCACTTAGATTAAAACTACCCACATATATTTAAGTTGTTCAGAGGATACAAAAGAACCTGATAAGCTCATTAATAAATCAAAGGAGGGAGAAAATTGAAGTTTATGATAGTAGAAAAATTGATATATTTCTCCCACTAATTACTATATAGTGGTAATATGAAAGCCAAAGTGGATAAAAAAGGAAGGCTGTATATACCAAAACAAATGAGGAACAAGATTGGAGAAGAGGTTTACCTTGTAGAGACAAAAGATGGACTAATGCTTATTCCAAAACCTGAAGATCCGCTAAAAATGCTTGAAGAGATTGGAAAAGCCCTTCCAGACAAATCAATCGACGAAATCAAAAAAGATATTCTTGAACAGGCTAAGGAGGAGCTTAGATGATTTACGCTGATACAGATTTCTTCATCGCATTACTCAAACCGAAGGATAGGCTAAAAGATAAGGCTAAAAGAGCTTTTGAGAGATACAAAGGACAGATAACAACCTCTGAAGTTACTTTCATTGAGCTTGCACTTTTAGCTAAGAGGTATAATCTTGATGTGGTAAAGTTAATAACGAGTGTTATGGCAATATGTGGAATTGAAGAGGATACTTACTTAAAAGCAGCCATCTACATGAGAGATTACGGAGTTGGCGTGTTTGATGCGTTTCACGCTGCCCATTGTGGTGATACAATTATTAGCTCCGACCATATTTTTGATAAAATTGGCATAAAAAGAATTAGACTCGAAGATTTTTAGCTTTATTTCAATTTATTCATCTCTCAACTTACCTTCAAAGCTTTGGAGATAAACTCTGTCAGCTTAGCATCTTTTGGAAGTAAAATCTCAATGCCTATTGCTTCTCCCCTCTCATCAACATCAACAATGATATTGTCGGCTAATGGCTCAGATTTATCCACCTTTCCTTCCTTAAAGCGAATGTACATCACAGAACGTATGAATTTAGTATAATTCTGAGTAGTTACAACTCTAAACCTTGTACATCATAACAATACTTGTAAAAATTCAAAAGCAAATCTTCTAAATAACCGTAATCCTTTCTTTCCTCAAATCTAATCCTTTCAACCCTTTTAACAACAGTTTCAACATCTTTTTTAAGATATTCTTCAAAAATAACTTTAATGCTCTTTTATGCCATGATGCTGTAACAAAAGAATGAACTTTCTTGTTTAAATCCATAAGTTTTCTACTCTAAATAACAAAAATAATTAACTCACAGTTAAAAAACCGTCAGGTTTTTTAATGATGTTCTACATTTCCAGACATGGATGTTGAGGTTTTGCAGTTAACGGATAGTGTATGGCTTTACAAAGTTGGAATTGTCAATTACTACCTTTACAAAGGAGATAAAGTGGTTTTATATGAGGCTGGATTGAGTTGTACAGCATCAAAGCTTTTGGAGGAGTTGGATGTTGCACCCGATTACCTAATTGTTCCACACAGTCACTTTGACCACGTTTGTGGTGTTTCGCTAATCGCTGAGATGTATCCAGAGGTCAAGGTTGTTGCCCATGAGAAGGTAAAGGAGTTGGCTTCAAAAGAGAAAGTGCTTAAAGCCTGGGCAAACGATGATTTACAGTTATGCAAAAACTACTACGGTGTTGAAGAAGAAGTTGATACTTCGAAAATAAGAATATACTTGACAGTCAAGGAAAAAGATAAGGTCTCGGATATTGAAATAATGGAGACTCCTGGCCACTCACCAGATTGTATAAGTGCTTATTTTAGGAAAGAGAACGTTCTGTTGGTCTCCGATTCTCTAGGATTTCCGTTATCATCAGGTAAGATACTGCCTATGTTTTTCTACAATTTTGATGAATACTACGAGAGTATGAAGAGAATTGAGGGTATTAAACCGTATGTTCTGGGTTTAGCCCACAATAAGTGTCTAGTAGGGGATGATTGTGATGCTTTTATCGAAAATGCGATTTCAGAAACAATAACAACCTATAAAACATTGAAATCTGACATTGACGATGAGGAAGTTTTTAAGCAGATATACGTAGAGGAAATAGCAAAGTATCCAGAGATGACGATGAGGGCTACCGCCAAATTACTAAAAAAGAGGGCTTTGGATAGCGAATTGATGCTTTAATTTTTAAAATTGAACATGGAACTTGCACAATTCATATTTTTCATTCTAACAGTCATCTTAATATCGTTAAGTGGTGTATTAGCTCCCGGTCCTTTATTTGCCGCTACGATTGCAGAAGGAAAAACAAACAGGTTTGCAGGTTTTTTAATCGCCCTAGGACATGCGATAGTTGAGATACCAATAATCTTTGCATTGTTTTTCTTTGGAGTTGTGATTGCCACCAACTTCATTAAATCAATTGTGGGGTTATTAGGCGGGTTTGTTTTGATATACATGGCTTATCTGGAGTTAAAAAGCAAGAAAGACGTTAAACCAGCAAGAGGAATTATTACAGGTATACTGATGAGTTCCTTGAACCCTTACTTTATTATTTGGTGGCTCACAATCGGATTTAAGCTCATCATGGATTCGATTGCATTTGGATTGGTTGGCTTGGTTGGATTTATCATAGCCCACGAATTTTGCGATTTTTCGTGGCTTGAATTTGTGGCTTACTCCTCAAACAAAAGTACTGAGGTGTGGGGGGAAAAGGCGTTCAAAGCTTTGACAGCTATATCTGTTACAATTTTGGTATTTTTCGGAATTTACTTTATCTACACGGGATTTACGAGTTTGCTTTAAAAGGCTCAGAACTCAAAACCCTCATCACTTTTCAGAGGGGTCCATTCATCATCGCCATTGTAAGTTTGTAAAATTGTTAAAATGTTTTTCTGGGTTTTTAATTAAAACAAAAAAGAAATTATTCTCCGAGCTTCACCATCGTTAGATGCAGTTGAAATTCTTGGCAATGCTGATAATAGCGATGACCTCAATCTCCTTTGCATCCATTTTAATTGTATTAGCCAATGCTCCTGGTCCAGTTACAGCGTTTTGGAGGCTCACTTTCTCCATATTAATTCTATTGGCAATCAAACCATCCTTTAATCTTAAACCTAAATTGCTATTTTATCCCGCAATAGCCGGCTTTGCCTTGGGCATACACTTCGCAAGCTGGATGGAATCTTTAATGCATACATCCGTTGCAATTAGCACAACGATCGTGTGCACACATGCAATATTTTCAGCCATCTTTTCCAAATTTTTGAAGGAGTCCGTTGAAGCTAAGCAAATAATCGGAATACTGATTGCGATTTGTGGCATTTATTTCTTAAGTGGTGCAGAAAGTGATGCAGAGTTCATTGGAGTTGTTTTGGCTTTGATGGGTGCAGTTGCCGGAGGTGTTTACTTCACGACCGGCAGAGTTGTTAGGAATAAGATGGGGCTACATGATTACATGCTCTCAACTTACTTCTTTGCTGCAATAACAACTTTAATCTTAACAATTAGCATGCAACTTAACCTTTTCAACTACAAGCTTGAAACTTGGATGTTCTTTGTGCTTTTGGCAATACTACCGATGCTCATAGGACACACATTCTTAAATTACGCTTTAAGGCACATAAAGGTGGTTCCAGTGACTGCAAGCGTTCTGGGAGAAGTTGTTGGAGCCACTTTACTAGCCTATTTGATGTTGGGTCAGACTTTACAGCCCCAAGCTTACCTTTACATGGCTATAATTCTCTTCGGGATTATTTTAACGGTTAAAGGTGAGCTGACGATTTCACACTAACTTACTTTTAAGTAAAATCCCCTCTCCAAATTTTTCCAAGGAAATCAACTTCAATTTGATTGGCTCGTCAAACGATTTACCATCAACGATTGTTGGTGATGCTTTGCCTCCAACCAGTATGTTGCCATAGTAGATGTAAATCTCATCAACGAGTTTTTCGGCTATTAAAGAGCGAATTAAAGTCCCACCACCTTCTACCATCAGCCTTCTTATTCCAATTGTGTGTAGATAATTCATCAAACCCTTCAAATCAACTTTTTCCTCACCAAAAATCACAACCTCAACGCCTTTTGCTTTCAACTCTTCAATTTTTTTTTCATTTGCCTTTTCTGAGGCCGCAACAATCGTTTTAGCTTTACCATCCAACACTTTAGCATTTAAGGGAGTTCTGCATTTGCTATCGACAACAATTCTCATCGGATTCTCAACTTTTCCTCCCTTAATCCTCAACTCTCTCAACTCAGGACTTTTGACAGTTAAACTTGGATTGTCAGCTAAAATTGTACCTATTCCAACCATTATCGCATCGCTGTCAGCTCTTAGTCTATCAACCCTCTCCAAATCTCTTTTACACGAAATTCTAAGTTGTTTTTTACTTTCATCACTTATCTTACCATCCAAACTTGCCGCAATGTTTATGAAGACAAAAGGTCTCATCTTACTCCTTTAACAACTCTGCAAGCTTATTCTTAGCTCTCTCCACTTCTTCCTTACTCCCTCCAGAAAACTTGATAACAACGTATCCGGGTTTTGGATAGGAGCCAATTTGCACATCTTTAAATTTGTTAACCACCAAGTTGAGTTTATTCAAAATCCTCTCCTCATAACCCTCTACTTTCAAAGTTTCTTCAAAATAATCCCTTTCTCCAAACCTCTCAATCAACTTTCCAAACACGTTCTCCATTTCAGCAGGGACGCCGGGCATCACTGCTACGTTTTCCACAACAAATCCCGGAGCAACACCAACATCATTTTCAATTATCTCGCATCCTTCAGGTAGGGAAGCAACCTTTTTAATTGCCTCTTCATTGGACGACAGTTGCCTAATCATTTCCGCAACGTACTCATTTAAAACCAACTTTCTGTTTAAAGCTTTTGCGACTCCTTCAGCCGTTACATCATCATGTGTTGCGCCTAAACCACCAGTAACGAGTACGAAATCAGCTTTTTTACTTGCATTTTTGACTTCCTCAGCAATCTCATCAATCACGTCTGGAACAACAATTATTCTACTTACTTTGTGCCCTTTCTGTGATAGCATCTTTGCCATGTAGGCAGCGTTTGTGTTTACAATGTCCCCACTCAGAATCTCATTGCCAACACTGATTATGATGAAATTCATAGCAATAATTCATTTTGATTATTTTTTAAGTTTTTCTTGTCTTAATTTGTAAAATTTGATTTAACTAATACAGCAAAAGAAAATTAAGTTTAAATAGACTTTTTACAATTTTTAACGGATGAATAAAGGATTTAATAGGTACTGTAGGCAAATAATGGTGTTTGGGGGAGGGGGACAAAAAAAACTCTTTAACGCTAAGGCTCTGGTTGTAGGAGCTGGTGGGCTAGGGAGTGCTGCCATACAATACTTGGCTGCTGCCGGGATAGGTAAATTAGGTATTGCAGACGGAGATGTAGTTGAAGAACATAACTTGCAAAGACAGACGATACATGCTGGGAACGTTGGGATGAATAAGACAGAGTCTGCAAAGCTTTTTGTTGAGAAATTGAATCCTGAAGTTGACGTTAAGACTTATCCTTTTAACATAACTCCAGAAAACGTTTTAGAAATTGTTAAAAACTACGATGTTGTCGTTAGCTGTCCTGATAATTTTAAGGTTAGATACTTGCTAAACGATGCTTGTAGAATTGCCAAAAAACCGTTTATCCATGCTGCAATTTATGGATTTGAAGGAGAGGCTTTTACAGTGATTGACACACCATGTTATAGATGCCTATTCCCTGAAGCTCCTGAAATTAGTGGATTAGCGGTAATAGGCTCAACAGCAGGACTTTTTGGATGTATTCAGGCAAGTGAGGCGATTAAGGTCATTACAGGCTATGGCAATTTGCTTGAGGGGAAACTACTTAGAATTGACCTTTCAACCATGGAGTTTTTTGAAATTAAATTCAAAACAAACCCGAGTTGTCCAGTTTGCAGTGGTGAATTGAAGGAAATACATGCGGAAAATTATGAAGGCAGTTGTAAGGTTGTAAGGCTGTGATACGCATAAATCAGCAAAATAAACTTAAGTTTAGGTATTTCAACTTTTAATTATGATTGACATGAGCAAGTACAAACCATTTAGGGAGATGGCTAAAACGTGCAAAACGAGGGAAATTAGAGAAAAGAGAGTGGTGTGGCCAAAGTTTCACCTGGAATCCTACTTTAATGGAAGGTTTAGGGCAAGGATATTGAAGTTGGCTGATGTTGATGAAGTTGCAGAGGTTTGGAGAGCAGGCTATCCTGAGGTTTACGGCTCAAATTACGACTTTGTTCTTTATCCCGATGAGATTAAAGAGAGGGTGGCGTTAGAAGAGAATTGGGAGAAGGATAGATACGAGAAGAGGCATTGTATGGTTGTTGCTGAAGAAATTTCAACCAAGAAAATCGTTGCATGTTGTTTGCTGACTAAAGATGACAAAAACTTGGAGATAGAGTATTCAATGATTACAACACTTCCAGACTACAGAATGCAGCACATACCTATGGGAATTGGATTAGCTATAGCTGAAAAGATTGTGGAGAGCGGGGCAGAATACCTAACGACTTTCCTCGAAACCTGGCATGGCATAACGCAAAAGCTGTGTATAAGGAGGGGATGGAAGATGGCTGGAATATTTCCTGGCAGGTTTACAAGGTGGGCTAAAGACAACAAGGAATATAGGGGTTGCGTAGTTTACATGTACAGGTTTATCAATGGAGAAGAATACGTTACTAAGCCAGAAGAGTGGAGCTTGGCTGATGAGGTTAGGGAAGCTTGGGAGTGCTTAGAAAGGATAAACAGGAAAATTGAAGAAAAAGCGGAGGGCTATGACATAGAAAAGATAAGAAGGCTTATTGGCTAATTAATTTTTTTGGCTAATAAACATATGTCAACAATAGATAGATACAATCGCATTTAATTATTAGTTAAACATAATCGAAATTGCATGGGATTACGTAAAAAAGGTGAAAATATGCGTGATGTAAGGTTGACGGTTTTAATTGTAGCAGCAATAGCATCTTTCTTAACACCATTTATGGGCTCTGCTACAAACATAGCCTTACCACCCATAGGCAAAGAATTCAAAGCAGATGCAATAATTCTCGGATGGGTTGCTACTTCCTATTTACTCGCTGCAGGCATCTTTTCAGTCCCATTTGGTAGGATTGCGGATATGAAGGGTAGAAAGAGGATTTTTGTTGCTGGATTGTTCATTTACTCCCTCGGCTCTTTTCTCTCAGCCATTTCACCTTCAGCAGGATTTTTGATTGCTTTTAGGGTTGTTCAAGGAATTGGAGGGGCAATGATTTTTGCTACAGGCATTGCAATAATAACATCCGTTTTTCCACCAGCGGAAAGGGGAAAGGCTATTGGAATCAACGTTGGGGCAGTTTATGTGGGCTTGAGCTTAGGGCCGTTTATCGGTGGCTACTTAACACAAAACTTTGGCTGGAGGAGTTTGTTTTTCGTTAACGTCCCAATAGGTATTTTGGCTTTGTTGCTTACTTTGTGGAAGTTGAAAGGTGAGTGGGCAGAGGCGAGGGGTGAAAAGTTTGATTTTATTGGTTCGATAATTTACAGTTTAACGCTACTTACAGTAATCTACGGCTTGACGGAATCTGCAATCCACTTCTTATTTGCAGGTTTAATCCTTCTTTTGGCATTCGTTTTGTATGAAAGCAAAATTAAGCATCCTGTGCTTGAAATAAGACTGTTCAAAGAAAATCTAACATTTTCACTATCAAGCTTAGCTGCCCTGCTTAACTATGCAGCAACCTTTGCAGTCGGATTTATTCTCAGCCTCTACTTACAATACATAAAAAACCTCAATCCCCAGCAGGCTGGGATAATTTTGATTGCACAGCCCGTTTTAATGGCAATCTTTGCCCCCTTTGCTGGCTGGTTGTCCGACAGGATTGAGCCAAGAATTGTTGCGTCTGCTGGCATGGCTGTGACAGCCTTAAGTCTGTTTGTGTTTATCGGGATTGATTCGACCACAACAATGAATCTGATAATTGCAAATCTCATGCTTCTCGGATTTGGTTTGGGATTGTTTAGCTCTCCGAACACAAATGCGATAATGGGTTCCGTTGAAAGAAAATTCTTTGGTATTGCTTCAGCGACAGTTGCAACGATGCGTTTGATTGGGCAGATATTAAGTATGGCACTCGTTATGCTCGTTTTCTCGATTGTAATGGGCAGAGTGGAGATTACACCAGAATACCACCCTTTGTTTATCGAAAGTGTAAAGCTTGCATTCACGATTTTTGCAGCAATTTGTTTTGTAGGTATTTTTGCATCGCTTGGAAGGGGGAGATTGAGGTGATTATCAACACAAGTGACAATTATTTCAAAATTCCGAAAATTTCTAAAGTTGCACATAAATTTATTAATACATGGACGAATTAGAGAGGCTGAGACAGAAAAAGCTAAAGGAGTTGATGGAAAAAATGAGTGGAAAGAAAGAAGAGACCGGGAAACCGATTGAAGTGGACTCTAAGAGCTTTAATAAGATTTTAGCAAGTAATGAGAATGTTGTTGTTGATTTTTACGCTGACTGGTGTGCACCGTGTAAAATGGTTGCCCCTATTATTGAAGAGTTGGCAAAGGAATACGCGGGAAAAGTCGTTTTCGCAAAGCTCAATGCAGATGAAAACATTGAGATTGCTCAAAGATTTGCCATTTCAGCCATTCCAACAATAATATTCTTCAAGAATGGTAAGCCAGTTGACCAGATTGTTGGAGCCATGCCTAAAGCAGAATTTAAGAGATGGATTGACAAAAACATTTAATTTTTGTATTTAAGATTATACATGTAATCCTTAATAGCCTCTTTTATAAAGTGATGGATTCTCATTCCCGTTTTACCAATCAACCTCTCTATTTTACTTAATTCTTCGTCTGTAAGCTCCACATTTATTATACTTCCAGGATTTACCATGCACGAGCTTCTTGCCATAATTCGCAATCTTGAGTCGTAGTCAAACTCTACGGGTTTAAAGTTCTCCGTATAATGATGCAAAGCCTTTTTTACAAACTCTTCAACCTTTCCACCACTCATTGCCACAATTTTTTCGTACAGTGAATTGTCAATCTCTATTGTAATCGTTTCCATAATAAATACATAGCATGAATCTATTTTAAGAATTTGGTGTTAATGCTTTAAAATACGCATCTACTTAAAAATCCGAGGATGGGTGTCGATGAGTTAGCTAGCTCCTTAAACAAAGACAAGAGCACAGTTTACAAAGCACTGCAAAATTTAGCAAACAAAGGGCTTGTTGTGAGAGGATACGCAACTTGAAAGGTGGAGGGTATAAATACAAATACAAACGCACCATTTACAAATCTTAAAAAAACAATCTTTGAAAGTCTGAATGGCTGGGTTCAGGGAATTAACAAAGTTTTGAACGATGTTGAAAAACTGGAGAATCAAGATGAGTTAATAAAGGCATTGGAATGATGTTTGGTATTTACACACATATCCAAACCCAACAAGATATTTATAATATCTTACTTCTGGATAATAACATGATAACTATGCGAGATTTTCTTAAAATTGCAACAATTACTGCAGCGGCTACTACAGGTTTAAAATTTCAGAGTAATAGCTTGGCTGAAGCAATAACACAGGCAACAACTAATGTGAAGTTCGTACCCAACATTTGTGCTCTATGCCCAGCAGCCTGCAACATTCAGGTTGAAGTGAGAGATGAAAGGGTTCATAGAATCCACGGCACGCCAGGACATCCAATAAACAATGGAAAAATCTGTGCACGGGGAAATGCTGGAGTGCAGAGAGTATACAATCCTGACAGACTGAAAAAACCACTGATAAGGACTGGTAAGAAGGGGGAGTGGGCGTTCAGGGAGACAAGTTGGAAGGAGGCTGTATCTGCAAACAAAATCAAGGAATACTACTCCATAAGTCATCCAGAATACATCGGTGTTGTAGGTGGGTGGCTCCCCTGCGGATTCTACAAACCCTTCTTTAAGGCATTTCTTGGCGCATTAGGCACGCCAAACGGAACTGGTGTGCCACCTGCGGTTTGTTTTTTAGCCAAAAAATTTGGTTGGGTCACTGCCTACGGATTTGGGGAGCATCCAGAAATTCTTACTGACTATGAAAGGGCACGATACGTGATCTTCCTTAGAAGGAACGTTGGCGGCAGTATAAGCATCGTTCACGGCTGGAGACTGGGGCAGTTCAGGAAAAACTTCAAAATGGTTGTGTTAGATCCGAGATTTAGTGAAACTGCGGCAAAAGCGGATTTATGGTTGCCAATAAAGCCTGGAACAGATTTAGCTTTTCTACTCGCAATTATGAACGTTATCATTAACGAAAAACTCTACGATGAGGAGTTTGTGAGGGAACACACCAATGCTCCGATGCTTTTGAAAGGTTTGAATCCATTTAAGGTTTGGGATGAGAGCGGTAAAAAGAAGTATTTAGTCTATGACATCTCAAAGCAAAAGGCTGTCAAACATGAGGATGCTTTGCTTCCTGCTTTAGAAGGGGAATTTGAGGTCGATGGAGAGAAAGTTATTCCTGTGTTTGAAGCGTTAAAGCGAAGAATTGGTGAATATACTCCAGAATGGGCTGAGAAGATTACAGACGTTGAGGCTGAAAAAATTGTAGAGGTTGCAAGGGAGTTTGCATTGAGAAGGGGAGTGATAGATTCGGGATGGCACGACCCTAAATACTTAAACAGCGTCTTAACTTGGAGGGCGGTAGCGTTACTCAACGCTTTAGTTGGCTCTGTGAATACTGATGGTGGCATTCTTTTCACAGGCTTAGCCCAATTTGTAACAGTAAACGAGCCCCCATCACAAGCTCCTAAGCAAAGCGTTTTGAGAATGTGGGCTGAGAAAAAGGGAATTGCTTTAGCCCACATAGGGCACACGCTTCAAGGATTTTACGATGCGATAGTCAATCAAGACCCATACCCAATAAAGGCCATGTTCGTCTTTGGGCACAATATGCTTACAAATTTGCCAGAGAGGCAAAATGGGAGGAGGCTTTGAAAAACTTGAATTTATGGTTGCTGTTGACATACTCCCGCAAGACCATTTATACTACGCTAATGTCGTGCTTCCAGAATCAACCTACATTGAAAAAGATGATCCAATGTTTCCAATTCCCTATGCCCCAGCATTCGGCTTTCAGACAAGGGTAAAGGCGATAGAACCGCTTTATGATACAAAACATGTAATAGATATGATGGCTGAAATAACAAGGGCTGTTGGTAAGGAAGAAGTGTTCTTCAAATACTTGGGGAAAATGCTTGATGTTGAGGCAGAAAATTTAAAAAATTACTATCATTCCGAGGGGTTGGCTGGGATAAGAAGGGCTCAGGCTGAAGCTAAGGGAATAGATTACAATGAACTCATTTCGAAAGGTTCGGTAATAAAGGTTACAAGAGATAACTAATAAATACGATGCCGTACAAAAAGCCATTACCAACTCCGACTGGAAGAGTGGAATTTTTCAGTTTCGTTTTGGATGCGTTGGCAAAGAAGGTTAAGAACGCTTACTGGAATGCCCTGATTAAATGGGTCCCACCAAAGGTGAGCGAAAGAGACTTGGGTAATGATGAGCTGTATCTAATTTACAGCAGATGTCCATTTACAACCCACTCATCAACCTCAGACAATCCCTTGCTTGCAAAATTCATTAACGACTCGGATGTGTTTTACAAGGGTGTGTGGATTAACAGCAGGAGAGCAGAAAAACTTGGCATTAAATACGGTGATAGGGTTGTTCTTGAGTCGGTTTACACAGGACAAACAACAGAAACAATTGCATTTGTTACCGAGCTTGTTAGAGAAGATACACTATTCATGGTTTCGGGATTTGGGCAAGATAGCAAAAAACTTACTAGTGCACCAAAGGGTTTGCACGGTTTAATGAGGGTTGTACCACTACAATATGATCCGCTAAGCGGTGCAACAATGAATCAGGAGGCTATTGTTAGAGTTAAAAAGGTGATGCTATGAGATACGCCATGGTTATAGACTTAAAGAAATGCTTGGGATGTGAAGCTTGTATAACGGCGTGCATTGAAGAGAACGAAGTGCCCTATGACGCTGGATTGAGAACATCAATGAACAGAATCGTTACCGGTAAGTTTCCCGATGTGTCTCTGCATTACATGCACAGAATTTGTCAGCATTGCGATAACCCCCCATGTGTTCATGTTTGTCCTACAGGGGCAAGTTACAAGACGAAAGAAGGTATCGTGTTAATTGACTACGATATATGTATTGGGTGTAAATACTGTATGGTAGCATGCCTGTACTTTGCGAGATACATGCATCCCGAACGACATACACCAGATAAGTGTACGTGGTGCGAACACTTGTTAAGGAGAGGTAGATTGCCCGCTTGTGTTGAGACTTGTCCGGCTAAGGCAAGAATCTTTGGGGATTTAGATGATCCAAACAGTGAAGTTGCAAAGATAATAAATTCCAACAAAGCTTTTCCAATTGGTGCTGAGTACGGCACAAAGCCGAGAGTGTATTATGTAAGGGGTGATTGAGATGTTGGTTTTAAATCCCCAACATTATTACTTGGTTGAGCAACCTTGGTGGGGGATACTGATTGCATTTTATCTGTTCTTAGGTGGTTTAGGTTCAATGGCTTATGCTGTCTCATTTTACTACTGGAGAAAGGGCGTTACAGAGAAGATGGTTGTAGGTGGTTCAATTGTTGGAATACTGGCAGTGTTTGTAGGCACAACACTCTTAGTTTTAGACTTGGGACACCCAGAAAGATTCTATCTTGTGCTTTTAAGCCCAAGATTAAACTTTGGTTCGTGGATCGTAATTGGTTCTACGTTCCTTTCAGCTTTCATGCTGTTTGCTGTCTTGTTCGTAGCACCAATGCTCAAATGGTTTAAGTGGCTACCGTGGGCAAAAAATAATGTAGCAATCAAGTTCTTCGGATGGGTCGCATTTCTACTTGCGATATGCGTTGCAGCATACACTGGAATTTTGATCGGTGTTGTATTTAACATACCCTTCTGGAACGCTCCTGCCTTGCCAGTAATCTTCATGATTTTAGCAGTGTCAACTGGCTTGGCTACGCTCGTTCTTGTGCTTGCGCCCGTAAAGGAGAAGGGCGTTGAACACATAACGAAAACCCTCGCAAGGTCAGATGGGTTTGTGATGCTTGCCGAGCTAATTGTCTTGGGACTCTTCATAGTAATAAGGAGCTATGGGCCTGCAGGAGCTATAGAGGCGATTAGAATTATTCTAAAGGGTTGGCTTGCCCCTTACTTCGTTGGTGGGGTTTTGCTGATGGGTTTGGCAATACCACTTATGCTGATTTTTGGTTATGAAGTGAGGGCCAAAGGACAAACGACAAGATACGTAGCAATGGTATCAGCCATACTGGTGCTTGTTGGTGGTGCATTGCTTAGATACGTAGTTTTAGAGGCAGGAATTTTGCAGATACCCTGCTGTCCATAAATTTTTTGACCTTTAATTTCCATCTCTACCTCATATTAAAAAAATCGAAAAAGTTATTAATCGATGCTAAGAAACCAGTGTTAATTTAATACGGAGGTGATGATGTGCATATACCTGATGGGTTCATAGATTTAGATGTTGCAGCCATCTTCTACGTTTTAACGTTAGCTGTGCTTGGATATTCACTGTATAAGGTAAGAAAAGAAGATGTAAACCTTTCTTTGCTGGGAATTGTTGCAGCGGGTATATTTGCTGCACAAATGCTGAATTGGCCCATTCCCGGAGGCACATCTGCCCATCTCGTTGCTGGGGCGTTGGCTGGTATTTTACTTGGACCCTATGCCGGTTCATTGGCGATGGCTTCTGTACTGACGATTCAATGCCTGATATTTGCCGATGGCGGAGTAACTGCATTGGGTGCAAACATATGGAACATGGGTGTCGTTGATGTGTTCGTTGGCTACTACATCTACAAAGTCTTGAAAGGTAAAAATGAGTATTTGGCATCATTTATCGGTGGATGGCTCGGAATTACGATGGCTGCGATGTTTGCAGGTGTAGAAGTTGGTTTGTCATCGAGCTTTAAGTACGGTATAACCACCACAGTCCCAGTAATGGGGCTCTGGCACGGAATACTGGGGATTGTTGAAGGAATAATAACGGCTGCTGTTGTTGGATATATCCACACAACCCGTCCAGACATAATGGAGAGAGCTGGTGAGGTAAAAGTTGGTAAGATTACTTGGGCTGTCCTGGGATTGTTGATTTTACTCTCACCCCTCTTTGCTTATGCTGCTGAAGCCGTTGGATACTCAGAGCCGTTGGAGAATGTTGCTGAAATGTTGGGGGCTGAAGAGCACACTATTTACGAAGGTTTGCTACCAGACTACACCGTTCCGGGAATGGATCCTTACATAGGCACGTTGATTTCGGGAATTGTTGGAGTAGGAATAGTTTTATTACTCGGTGTTGGAATTAGTAGAGTACACAAATGACTGACTTAATTGAGAAGAGTATCAAAGAGGCATCATCGTACTTTCAAAATTTTTTTTCGCAGGAGTATTTTAGGGAGGGTTTTTTGCAGAAAGTTGATGTGAGGATTAAATTAATAGGAATTTTTATACTGTTGTTAGCATCCATCTCCACCTTCGACTTTTCAAAAACTTTTACGATATTTTTTTCAGCTTTAGTTTTGGCAAAACTATCAAACATCAGAATTAAGCTTCTTTTGTCGAGAATATGGCTTTTTACACTCTTTGCTTTCATTATAGTAATCCCCAGAGCGTTTATGGGTGTAAAGGACTTCTATTTTTTGAATTTCGGCGAGTTCGTGTATGCAATTATCTTCACTTTTAGAGTTGTGACGGCAATAACACTGCTACAACTCTTAATTTTAACAACCCCTTTTAACCAGATACTTGCCGCCTTCAAATCGTTTAAAATACCTCAACAATTCGTTTTCATTTTGGGATTGACATATCGCTACATCCATCTAATGTTCTCAGAATTGCTAAGAATCTTGGTTGCGAGAGAGAGTAGAAGAATAAAAAAGACTGGCTTCGTGGAGGTTTGGAGATTTGGAGGCAAATCTCTAGGCAGTTTTTTCATAAGAACCTTTGAAAAGGGTGAAAAAGTGCAACTTGCAATGAACGCAAGGGGAAATGACATTAAAAGCTACATAAAACCATTCAGTTTTACCCAATCAGAAATGTTATTTACTATTTTTGTCCTATTTGCCCTTACTTGGTGGATAATGATATGAAAACAGATGTGGCAATCGAGGCGAAGGATGTTGAATACATTTATCCCGACGGTACTGTTGGGATTAGCGATGTCAATCTAAAAATTCTGGAAAAAGAGAGGATTGCGATTACTGGAGCCAATGGAAGTGGTAAAACCACACTACTTTTGTTACTTTCTGGATTGCTAAAACCACACAAGGGTTACGTGAAAGTTTTTGGATATGAAGTCAACAGGAAAAATACAGAGCAAATTAGAAGGAGTGTTGGTATAGTGTTTCAAGATCCCGACGATTTTCTGTTCAATCCGACTGTGAGGGAAGAACTACTTTACACACCAGCGCAACTCGATATGCCGTATGAAGAGGCTATTGAGGTTGCCGAGAAATATGCAAAAATCTTCGGAATTGATAAACTCTTAGATAAACCACCGCTCAGGCTTAGTGGTGGGGAGAAGAAAAAAGTTGCTTTAGCAGCCGTTATGATGTTAAAACCAAAGATTTTGATTTTGGATGAGCCAACAGCAAACATTGATGGAAAGACGAGGAAAAGAATAGTAGAAATGATTGAAAAATTTGATGGTACACTAATAATAGCCACACATGAACTTGATCTAATCCCAAAGTTTGCAAACAGAGTAATACTGCTTGGTATGGACAGAAAAATGGCAGTCAATGGAGATCTGAGCATTCTTGATGATAAGAAATTGTTGGAGGAGGTAGGAATAGTTTAACTACTTGTGTATGGTTATACAAACAAAGTGCAGAAGGGATGCCAAAAACACCATAATTATTCCAGCCGAAATCTGAACAGTGTAAATACCAGACATAAATTTTATCATTATAGCCAAGCAACCGAATATCAAAAAGGAAATAACAGATGCAAGTACTTCCTGTCCAGAGGCTTGGTTTACGGATATTGCTGAGAAATAGATTGCAACGGGTAGAGCAACAAGAATGAACGTTATCGCATACCTTGTTGTCTCATATTTGTAAAAGAGGTCTTTTACAATGTTTGTCCTATACTCCCCCCACAGATAAAAATCTGCAAGCCTTATAGGTTCCCCATTTATAACTACCGCTGGAACCAAAACGGATACGAAGAGCATGATGAATGCTAACGTATTCAACTTTTTCCTTAGCATCTATAAAACTTAAAATTAGATGATAAATAAATCTTTCTTTCATTTTTGAAATTAGCAAAATAGATTATAAAACATCTAGCATCAAAAATTAAAAAGATTCTTCGAAGATTAGATTTCAAAATAAAAGGTGAAAAGATGAAAGTTGATGTCGTAAACTTTCTCAAAAGCAATGTAAAGCCTGCTGCAGGTTGTACGGAGGTTGTGGCAGTTGGACTGGCAACATCAATAGCCTACAATTCCATACACGGCAATTTCCCCATGACTACGGGATTACCGACAAACGAGTCTGTTCCACTACCAAGAAAAGAAAAACTTGGAAAAATAGAGGTGGTTATGGATAAAAACGTGTTTAAGAATGCGTATGGTGTAGCCATTCCAAACAGTGGGGGTAAGAGGGGATTAAAGCTTGCAGCAATCCTATGTCTTTATTTGGATGTAAACAGGTTCTTCAAGAGTGCTGATGAGCCGGGATATCTAGAGATTTTCAAGCAGTTGGATCGTAGTCTGATACCTGCCGCAGAAACTATGGTCGATAAAGTCTCTATCAATGTTGATTATGCCAAAGAAGACTTGTACATTCACGTTAGGCTTGTATACGATGACAAGGTTGCTGAAGCAACAATATCCACAAAACACGATAGAATAGACTCCATAAAACTTGATGGAGAAGTTGTGTACGAAAGTAAAGAAGAGAAGAGAAGTGTAAAAAAATCTAAAAAGACGTTCAAGCTTGATGAGATTTTAAGGGTTGTTGAAAAAATTGGTGCAAAGGAAAAATCAGAGTTGCAAAGGACAATTGACGTTAACAAGTTGCTTGTAGAGGAGGGATTGTTGGGTAGCTATGGAATGGGAATAGTAAAGCTGTACAAAAGCTTGATTAGGAAGGGGTTGCTGCCTAACGACCTTCACACGAAAATCAAGCTTCATGTTGCTGCTGGAGTTGAGGCAAGGATGGGAGGATCAGAATATCCTGCAATGTCATCATCTGGCTCAGGAAACATTGGAATTGTTGCAACAATTCCAATAATCGTTGCTGGAGAAAATCTTGACATTGAAAAAGATGGAATTCTCCGGGGAATCCTGATCTCTCACATGATAGTCAAAGTTGCATCAGACTACATTGGTGAGCTTTCCGCATTGTGTGGGATGCAAAAGTCAGCGTTCGGAGCGGCAGCAGGTTTAACGTATGTACTTGGGGGAAGTAAGAGGGAGATAGAAAATGCAATAAAATACGTTGCATCCAGCGTAATTGGAATGATATGTGATGGTGCAAAGTACGGATGTGTCTTAAAAGCCATGAGTGCAGCATCAATTGCTTATGAGGCGGCGATATTTTCGCTGGAGAACGTAGAAATTCCGGATGATGGTATTGTTGAAAAAACAGCCGATGCAACATTGAAGAACCTTGAAGATTTGTCAAAAGCGATGTCAGATGTTGACAATGTGGTTGTTAGGCTCATTCAGCAAAGGAATTAACATGCCCAAATGCCATAAATGCCACTCACCAATTAAAACACCCACTTCCTTTTGTTTGTACTGCAATACAAAAAATGCTATTGCATCGGGGGTTTTCAATGGAAAAAACAATATACACGTTATTTTTATTGGTGTTCAGGGCAATGAAGTGCTTTCATTCAAGAAATATGACGATACTCCTTTAATCACCTACTTTGATTTAATTGCCGAGAAAATGCATGAGAGAAGGATTGAGGAAGTTTATTTAGGTGGAAACAACGATGAATCAATTGATGTTGCATCACATTATCTGAAAAATTCACTATTTCCATTCAAAATATACCTTACAAATACTTTAGATAAAGATGAATTTTTTGAAACAGTCGATAAACACGTGAGAATTAAAAAGTCTCTCAAAAAAGTAGACATAAAAGTGGAGAACAAGATTCACGGGAGCCATTCAACGATAATAGGTGGTAGGGAAGGAATTAAACTCGTTTACAAGCTGGCATCGTCCGAATACGTAAAAAAGATTGTTCCGGGAGTAATTGAGAACAAAGGTACCGTTTCTGGAGGTGTAAGGTTGAAGGTTACGAGGTGTGATGATAAGGGAAACGTTAAAGCTTTACTAATAAATGGTGCAACGGTTCAGAAACTGCATGTGATTACGACCGCATCAAACAAAGAAGAGGGAGGAGAGGTTCTCAAAATTTTGAGAGGTTTGTTGAATTAAGGTTTCATTTTCAATAAGGGTAGAGTTGCAACTCCAGCCAAGCTGTAATCAAAGACCCATTTGATTGGTTCATCTAAGACCAAGCAATTTACAAATGAGGCAATTAAAGCAAGGATTGAAATTAAGGCAAAGACAAAGGCTATTAGCGAGGCTGCGTAGATGAAGCTCTTACCCCTCCAGTAACCCCTCAGATAAACCAAAGCTACCACAAAAAGCACGAACGCATTTACTGCATTGACTTCTATCTCCAACACGCCAAGAATTGTGAAGAGTATTGACATCACTATACCTATCTTCACAATATCAAACCTCCTACAACTGTTACAATTAATGCCATAACGTAGGCAATGATTAACCCATAAACTACTGCGAAAACCGTCCATTTCCAGCTTTCAGTTTCTGCACGAATTGCTGCAAGAGTTGCCAAGCATGGCATATAGAGCAGTGTAAAGACCATAAATCCCAAAGCTTGGGCTGGTGAGATTAAATTCGCTATGTTCATAGGATTGCCAAGAACAATACCCAGCGTTTCAACAACCACCTCCTTAGCAACAAACCCCATGATTAAGGCAACGCTCAGTTCCCATCCCCAGCCCATAGGTATAAATATTGGCTGAATTAGCTTGCCAAGCGTGCCAGCATAGCTGTATTGAATTTCGCTAACGGGAAACCTTGTAAGATACCAGATAACAATTGACATGACAAAAATTACCGTACCAGCTTTTTGCAGAAAGTGTTTCGTCCTATTCCAAGTCAACATCCAGACGTCCTTCAATTTTGGAATTCTGTATGATGGGAACTCCATGATGAATTCTGCTTCACCTTTAAACACAAATTTTCTAAGTGCTAAAGCTGAAAATAAAGCCAGTAAAACGCCTAACAAATACATAAACATTATAACGATGCTTTCCATTCCTGCAAAGAAGGCTCCCGCAAACAAAACGTAAATCGGCAACCTTGCACTGCACGAAATGAAGGGATCAACGAGTATGGTCACAAGTCTAATCTTCCTATCCTCAATCGCCCTTGTAGCCATTATTGCCGGCACATTGCATCCAAACCCCATAATTAGTGGTACAACAGCCCTGCCATTCAATCCAAATCGCTCCATGGTTTTGTCCATAACAAAGACGGCTCTAGCCATGTACCCACTCAACTCCAAAACCGACAGAGCTATGAAGAGGAAGGCTATGTTAGGCACAAAAATCAGAACGCTGCCAACCCCAGTTATTATTCCATCAGCGATTAGTGAAGATACTAAACTTTCACCCGAAATTACATCGACTATCCTTGAAATACCCACATCGATTAGATTGACAAAAGGGGAGGCAACATCGTATGTAAAGCGAAAAACCATCCACATGAAAGAAAAAAAGATTAAAGCTCCGACATATTTATCCGTAAAAACTTCATCCAGCATGTCTCCAACGTTTTTCGCAACCTTTTTCTTTTCAACAACTTTTTTTGCTATTTCCTCAGACAACTTTATTCTTTTCTCAATATCCGCATTCACCTCAAAAACAGCCCCTACCTTCCCACCTTCCAAAATTTTCCTCTTCAATTCCTCAATACCAACATTCTCAACTGCTATCGTCTCAACAACCGGAATTCCCAAAATTTCCTCTAATTTTTTTGAATTTACGATTACACCTTTACTCTTCGCCTCATCTATCAAATTCAGAACCAATATCATGGGTTTTTGAAAATCTAAAAGTTGTAAAGTTAGGTAGAGGTTTCTTTCGAGGTTTGATGCA
The DNA here is from genome assembly GCA_003662995.1 of Archaeoglobales archaeon. GTDB lineage: Archaea > Halobacteriota > Archaeoglobi > Archaeoglobales > Archaeoglobaceae > B5-G16. Next base: position 5,997 of record QMZC01000025.1, on the reverse strand, counting down.
TCTATAACATTCAAAATTAAGTCAGGATTCTCATTTACAATGTAGTCACGAGCAATTTTTTCATCCAAAGAAGTAGCCTGCAAGCTGTAAATTCCCGGTAAATCAACGAATTCTATCGTTTTTCCATTAATCTTTCCCTTTCCAATCTTTTTCTCAACGGTTGTTCCAGGAAAGTTTCCAACAACGAAATCGCCGCCAGTTAAAGCATTCAGCAAAGCAGTTTTCCCGACGTTTGGATTGCCGACCATCGCTACCCTCATTGAACTCCAATTCTGCTGCTAGGGTATTAAATAACTAATCCTAAATCGTCCGAATTTTTAAATTTAGGTGATTTATTGATTCTGAGAATTCTTAACTATTACGAAGAAGGGCAAAGAAGCAACAATTTCATCGTTGATTGCGGAGTTTTAAATCGTTTAGATTGCTGATAAGCTTTAAATTTGCTAAACATGATGAAGTAGTTGAGTTAGTAACAAGCATGGCAACTATCAAACTACAATTCCTTCAGCTCTCCAATTATCTCAGCGTAATGATAACACAACTTGCTATCCATTTCAATCCATGTGGTTCTTAAGATTGGGTGGTAGAGAAGGGGGTAGCAATCGTAAGCCTTGTTTATACACTCGTTAATAAAATCACCAATATTCTCATGCTGAGCAACTCTCTCAATGTTGGTGTAGAATGCACTGATTAAATGGTATAGGTTGATCGCTAAAAACAGTTCTTTCATAAGGTTTTTGTTCATCTCTCCCACAATTTTTCTGCATTCTTCAATAATCTTGCTCAAAATCTGATTTGTCAGATCGTAAGCTTCATCAATTGCATCAAGCGTTAAATTGCCGATCTTTACTTCTTCTTTACTCTCATAAGCCATTAAAGCGTCGATGTTCTCCAAAATCTCCTTTGAGATGCCAAGCTTCTCACCCCATTTTTTGTATATTTCAATCATAATCACCAATAGTAATTGACCCATTTCTGTTTTTTGGTTGGGTTGCACTCATGACATGATAAACCCATCAGATTTTATTCTACATACTCATGCACATTTGCATTTTTATGATGCCAAACATTAAACCGTACTCAAATACTTAATACTTAATGAACGAAGATAAAAATTATATAGTAGTTGTGTTCAAAGATAATGTGGAGGTGGTTGGATGGCTGAATTACCTGCCGCACCAGTTGATAGATTGATAAGAAAGGCTGGTGCTGAGAGGGTTAGTGCAGATGCAGTTGAAAAGATGGTTGAGATTTTGGAAGAATATGCAACCGAAATTGCCAAGAAAGCGGTTGAAATCGCAAAGCACGCTGGCAGAAAGACTGTTAAGCTTGAGGATATAAAGCTTGCAATGAAGTACTAAACAATTCAAAAATTTTTTATTTTTATTTTTATATATAGTTTAGTTTAAGTTGAGTATGATTTAGAAGGCAATAAGATTTTAAATTGCCATCCTTTGATTTGGCTAATGCAGAACAAATACGTCTATTTGGTACTAATCGTAATTGGAATAGCTTTAATTGCCTTTAGTGGTTTCAATGGGAATACTGCAAATTTCGATGAAAACGGTTGGTACAGCTACGATGAGGGGTTGAGAGTTTCGAGAGAATTGAATAAACCCATGCTCATATTTATCTCATCTCCTACATGCCCATTTTGCTTAAAGATGAGAGAGGACATACTATCGGATTCAGAGGTAAAGGAATACATTAACACAAACTTCGTTCCCGTTTACATTGATGTTAGCAAAGAAAAACCACCTTTTAATGTGTTTTCGTATCCCACTTTTGTCGTATTCTACAACGGTAAAGTGATAGACTCGTGGGCGGGATATGCGGGCAAAGAACTGTTTTTAAAGAAATTAAAATCAGTTAAAGTCTAGGGTATGTTTTAAATATCTCTTTGGAGATTTACTAACATGAGATGGAAGAGGGATGCAGGTTTAACACTCAGAATGTTCATGACAATGTTTCTCTTAGCATTAGTTTACTTGTTCTTCCTCACGATACTTTACGCTTATGGTGTAGGTTTAACAGGATTGCTCCTGTTTGCGGGTATATTCCTCTTTATTCAGTACTACTTCTCGGACAAACTTGTGTTAATGGGGACGAGGGCAAGAATAGTGAGTGAAAACGATTTCCCAGAGCTTTACGGTATTGTGAGAAAGCTGGCAATGGAGGCAAACTTACCCATGCCGAGGGTGGCTATAGTTGATACACCCATACCAAACGCCTTTGCTACAGGTAGAAATCCAAAGAATGCTGTTGTTGCCGTAACAACAGGCTTGCTGAGAACCTTGAACAGGGAGGAAATCGAGGCAGTAATAGGGCATGAGCTGAGCCACATTAAAAACAGGGATGTAGCAGTGATTACAATAGCGAGCTTTTTGTCAACAGTGGCATTTTTCATCATGAGGTGGGCAATGTTCATGGGAATGTTTGGTGGTTTTGGTGGTGGGAGAAGAGAAAATGGTTTGAGTTCAATAGCCCTCTTTACGATCTCAGCACTCGTATGGCTGATTAGCTTTTTACTTATAAGGGCTTTGAGTAGATATAGGGAATTTGCTGCTGATATGGGTAGCGCTTTCCTTACAAAGAATCCAAGAGCTTTGATTTCGGCATTGGTCAAAATTAGTGGTAAAATGGAGTATGTAAACCCAGATGCTAAGAAAGAAATTGAGGGAATGAATGCATTCTTTATAATTCCCGCAGTCAGTGGTAAAAGCTTACTATCCCTCTTCTCAACACATCCCCCTATTGAAAAGAGAATTGAGAGGCTCGAAAGACTTGCAACAGAAATCGGATACTGATTTTTTTGATTAATCATGCCACAAAGGAGATTCAGAATTAGTTACTTAAAGAACATTGAACTACCCTTAATTGTTGAAGTGGGTGAGGGGCCACGCAAAAAAATTGGGGATGTTTTAGACTATCTGAATTTGCTCAACGTTGTTTTGTTAAGTGGAAGAAGATCATACGAGGTTGTGGGTGAGAAGATTGAGTCGAGAGTTTCGGAAAGTATTGTGGCTAAATTTTTTGTTGAAAAACCGAGTGTTGGGGAGGTAAGAAAGCTTTCAGTTCGCTTGAGTTATGAGGATGTTGACGGTATTGTTGGGGTTGGCGGTGGAAAGGTTTTAGATGTTGGAAAGGTTTTGGCTACCGAACTGAACGTTGCCTTTGTAAGTATCCCTACCGTTGCAAGTCATGATGGCATAGCTTCTCCCGTTGCAAGCTTTAAAGAGGGTGGTAAACCCGTTTCGATCTCAACAAATCCTCCAGCCGCTGTTTTAGCCGATTTAGTAATATTAAGACACAGTCCCATCAGATTGTTGAGGGCTGGTTATGGCGATTTAATTTCGAATGTTACTGCAGTAAAGGACTGGAAGCTGGCAAGGGATGTAGTTGGTGAAGAGTACAACGAGGTGGCTGCATCAATGGCGGAGATGCCCGCAAATCTAATGTTGAGTTCTGCCGATATGCTCGATTTGAAGGTGATAAAGCACTTAGAAATGTTGGTCAGAGGTTTGATTTTAAGCGGTGTTGCAATATCCCTTGCCGGGAGTAGCAGACCTGCAAGTGGTGCGGAACACAAGTTCAGTCATGCCTTGGATTACTTGGGATACGGAGAAGGGTTGCATGGGGAGCAGGTGGCAATCGGAACAATAATAATGGAGTATCTACATGAAAAAAGATATGGTGTCGGAAACTGGGAGCTTTTGAAGATGTCACTGGAAAAGATCAGAGCACCAACTACAGCCAAAGAAATTGGGTTAACAAAAGAACAGATTGTAGAAGCTTTGATTTACGCCAAAAAAATTAGAAGAAAAAGATACACAATACTCGATGAGGTTGAAGATAAAGAGGAGTTTAAGATTGCTTTGGAGAAGACCAAGGTTGCTTGAAAATTAAAATGTTGTAAATAGACTAAACAAAACCAAATAAATACCAACAAATTGTTCTTCATGAAGTTCGTGGCAGTATCCGACACACATGACAATGTATTTGCCATCCGAGATTTACTGGATGAAGTGAAAAAAGAGAGATTCGAGTTTCTTGTGCATGCGGGCGATGTTGTAGCACCGTTTGCTTTAAGGGAGTTTGAAAAGCTAAATAAAAAAATTTACATTGCCTTTGGAAACAATGATGGAGATAGAAACTTGCTGATGGGCGTTATAGAAAGAAATGGATGGATTGCAGCAGACATAGTTCCATTTCCGGGAGGTGTAGCATATCACGGAACTGATGCAAACGTTATCGAAGTTCTAAAAAAGCTCAAAGTGGAGTATTTAATTACAGGGCACACCCATGAAGCAAGGATTGAGAGAGGTGGCATTACAGGTGGTATCACCATACTGAACCCCGGTGAAGTGTGTGGATACCTCACGGGAAAGAGGAGTTATGCCATCGTCGAGGATGGAGATGTGAGTATTGTTGAATTTTAGACGTGGTAAGAAACCTTCAAAGGTTTTTAAAATTCGTTAACACATTTATCAAAAATTGAAGTTGCCATCCTGAATCTTGTTATGCACCAATAGAGAATCGCCATTAGATTTAACCTTTCAATGTCAATTTTTTTTCACAAAATAGCAAAATACAAAGCATATATATTTAAATTTTCAAAGTTCTCGGTACGTTTTCATCGTACGGTGGAAAGATTACGCCTTTGTCAGTTACCAAAGCTGTGACGTACTTTAGTGGTGTGGCGTCAAAGGCTGGATTGTAAACTTTAACGTCTTTGGGAGCTATCAGTGTCTTCTTGCACTTGATGTTGCACCAAATAAGTTCATCCCTACTCCTTTCCTCAATAATTACATCTCCCATATCCTTACCCCAATCGAAAGTTGTTTTGGGTGCTGCAACAAAAAACGGTATTCCGTGCTCTTTTGCTAGGATTGCAATTGTATAAGTGCCAATTTTGTTGAATACCGCATCTCTCACAATTCTATCAGCCCCAACTATAACCTTATCAACCATACCTCTTTGCATAACAATTCCAGCCATTGAATCTGTGATGAGTGTAACATCAATTTTGTCTTGAATAAGTTCCCAAACTGTCAATCTTGATCCTTGGTTTAATGGGCGAGTCTCGCAGGCTATAACTTTTATATTTTTCCCCTCTTCAATCGCACTCCTTATTACTCCTAATGCAGTCCCCCAATCAACAGTTGCAAGTCTTCCAGTATTGCAGTACGTTAAGATTGTGTCTCCATCTTCTAAAAGCTTAGCTCCAAAACTTCCCATTAGCTTGTTTCTATTCACATCCTCATCTGCAATCTTCTCTGCTTCCTCCAAAGCCAGTTTTTTAATTTCTTCGATTGTATTCCCTTTTAATGCAACATTTAAAACCCTCTCAATTCCGTAAAATAGATTTACAGCTGTTGGTCTCGTTGATGCTAAAAATTCCGAAGCTTTTTTTAGATAACTTTTCATCTTTTCAACATCCTTAAAATCTTGGTGTGCCGCCAAAGCTATGCCATAAGCCCCAGCAGCCTCCAAAGCTGGAGCGCCCCTAACTGCAAGTCTTTTTATAGCATCTGCCAACTCTTCAATTGTCTTGCATCTTATTATCTTAAATTCATCAGGTAACAGTGTCTGCTCGATTAACGCGATAGCAGATGCGTCATAATCCCAGAATATCGTCCTCATTATTTGAATATCTTTAGTTGATTTTTTATTGTTTTTCTTTTTCTTTGTAGTACTTTAATGATATACCAACAGTGTAATTTCAAATCTATAACAGCCACACCCCATCATTTCCTGTGGAGATTGTTTAGTGTTTTAGTGTTATTTTATGAGCTCCAGCAGTTTTTATGAAATTCAACGAACAAGTGATACAAATAAAATATAAAAAAGCGATTCCAACAAAATAAAAACAATAGCAAACGTTTGAAAGAATAACTGAACAAGATAAATCAATTCTACGTTAATTTTATAGATTGTTAAAACTTTATTTGTCTGGGAAGTAGAATTCGATTTGCTATAATTAACAGAAGTTTGGAT
>QMZC01000024.1 GCA_003662995.1 Archaeoglobales archaeon | reverse complement strand
TGAAGATGCCTTCTGGAGCAGGTTGCCTGTAGAGGCGAGGTTAGGTGTTGCATTCAAGCTTTTTGATGAGGTGGTTGGAGAATGAGTAGGGTTTATAAGGTCAAAAATTTCAGGACTATACAACAATTCATATTTCATTATATCTTTTTTAAACTTTTCCTCTTTTATTTCTAATTGAGTTCAAAATATTCCAATAACAAAAAATCTTTAAAAAATTGCGTAAAGCGAAATTTAATGAAAGTGTCCGTAGTTCTTCCAGCCTACAATGAGGCTAAGAGAATAGAGAATGCTATAAAGAAGACTGAGGAGACATTAAAGGAGATTGGTTGTGACTACGAAATAATAGTGGCTGAAGACGGTTCTACAGATGGGACTGACAAGATAGTCCAAAAGCTGGTAAATGACAGAATAAAACATCTACATTCAGATGAACGGCTTGGAAGGGGGAAGGCTTTGATGAACGCATTTGAAAAGGCTAACGGAGATGTTGTTGTGTATATAGACGTTGATTTAGCTACAGACATCAAACATCTGAAGGAGTTGATAAACACAATTCAAATTGGCTATGACGTTGCAACTGGTTCAAGGTTGTTGAGAGAGAGCAAGGCAAAGAGGTCTTTTGAAAGGGAATTGTATTCTAAGGTTTACAACTTCTTAGTTAGGTTGTTTCTAAAATCCAAAATTAGAGATCACCAATGCGGGTTTAAGGCTTTTAGAAGAGATGTTGTTCTTGAATTAGGAAAAAAAGCTAAGGATAATCACTGGTTCTGGGATACTGAAATTCTCGTTTTGGCTCAAAGAAGCGGTTATAAGGTTAAGGAAATTCCAGTGGAATGGCGAGAAGGGGAGGACACGAAAGTCAAGAGATCGGATGTTCTTTACATGTTTTCAAGCATTTTGAAGATGTGGTTGAGGGGTATCAGGAGGTAGTAGTTTGCTTAATGTTCTAATCTTCTATTTTCTCTCACTATTGCTCTCTCAGTCCTTCTTGATGCTTCGATTAAAATATTACCAAGCCAGACTTTTCTCCATTTTATTCATTACCCTTATAACATACCTTTTTTCCTTCTTTTTTCCATTTAAAATCGTTTTTTACACTGTATTTTCAATCTTTATCACTTTGAGTGTTTATGCGGTTGTAAAGAACAACTTCAAAATAAGACTTGACAGAAATGAGGAATTTATTTTTGTAGTCTTCTTAGCATACTTCATTTTTCTGAGGTCATTAATTCCAGACATCTACGGGGCTGAGAAATTTATGGACATGGCATTCATAAATTCTGTTTTGAAGTCCCATGCATTTCCACCAAACGATCCGTATTTTGCTGAGGGAAAGTTAAACATTTACTACTACTTTGGACACGTAATTGGGGCAGTCATAACTTTAATATCATTCACAAAGCCCGAAGTTGGTTACAACATCGCGATGGCAGCAATCTCAGCCCTTTCTTTTTTGATGATTTTTGGATTTTTAAAAGAGTTTGTTGAGGAAAGGTATGCTGCCGTTGGTTCCATCTTCGTCCTCTTTTCAGGCAATTTGTATGCTGCAATTGAGCTGTTTTACAAACTCTTCACTTTCCAAAGGATTGGTTATCTTTTCTACTGGAATGCCACAAGGGTAATCGAAGATTCAACCTTTGGTTATGCCATCACAGAATTCCCCTACTTCAGCTTTATCCATGCCGACTTTCACGCTCACGTTGTTGCCATTCCAATAACATTGCTGTGTTTAGCATTTTTGTACGATTTTTATAAAGGTGATAGACTTAAAGGTTACCTACTCATTCCACTGCTCTTCATCCTTTTTGCTACCAATTCGTGGAGTTTTCCCGTAATCTTTTTACTGATGACAACGATTTTCCTAATAAAGGAGTTTAAGGGTAAAAGAGATTTGTTGATCGTTGTTGCATCATCGTCCATCTCCATTCTTCTGCTCTACTTCAACATGAAAAACGCATCATCCAAGATCAGTTTAACCACTGAAACAACAAACTTGTGGCAATTTATCGAATTCTTTGGGATTCAAATTGCCTTTGCATACTATTATCTCATCAATAGCACAAGCAGTAGCAGAGTGGGCAATGACGTAACTATTAAGAGGCTAATTCCATTAATTGTGGTAGTTGCATCAATTTCCTACTTTTTTATCCCAATAAGTCTAATTTTAATCCCATTAATCGTGTTGAGTGTTAGGAAAGTGATAAAGGGTGACTTGTTAGCTTCATTCATACTGACAGCTTGCATAACGATCTTAATTGCCGAAGTTTTTATGATAGATTGCCGAATGAACACAATCTTCAAGTTTTATTTGGTATCGTGGTTACTGTTAACAATACCTCCGGCAACAAAGCTTAAAAGAATTTTTAAGGATGTTAAAGTAAGAAGACCGCTGAACGTTGTTATGCTAATTCTTTTCACTTTGACTTTGATTTATCCCGTTATAGCCACACCCGTTCGACATTATGATGTTAAGTTGAGCCTAGATGGTATGGAATTCATAAAACGTTACAACAAGGGAGACTACAATGCAATACACTGGTTGCGAGACAAAGACGGTGTGGTTGTTGAGGCTGTTTGCAAATGCTACTCCTATTGTAGTAGAATCTCAACCTTTTCAGGAAATCCAACGATCGTTGCTTGGACGTGCCATGAGGTTAAGTGGAGGGGTAATGGTAAGGAGCTGGTTGAGAGAATAAACGATGTCAGGCTGATTTACACATCACAAAATTGTAGTAAAGTTACTTGGCTGTTAAACAAATACGACGTGAAATACGTGGTTGTTGGAGACGAGGAAAGGAGGGTTTACAATGTCAATACAACTAAATTTGAAACATGCGGGTTGAGTAGGGCGTTTAAAGGCGATGATACAATCATATACGAATTTTCGACCAAGTCTTGAAAACCAAATTTTTATTTAATTCTACGACAACAAGCTAAGATGATTGTCCATCCCATTGATTACAGATATGGAACGCCTGAAATGAAGAGGATATGGAGTGAGGAAAGCAAGATTAAAAGAATGATCTGGGTTGAGATGGCTCTTTTAAAAGCTTTGGCGAAGAAGGGGTATGTTGATGAGAAAACTGTCAAAGAAAACAAGAAAAAAGCCCTAAAAATTAAGGTTGAGAGGGTTAAAGAGATCGAAAGGGAAATTAAGCACGACATTATGTCGTTGGTTAAAGCGATTTCGGAGGTTGTTGATGATTCAAGATGGGTGCATTTTGGAGCCACATCAAACGACATAATTGATACTGCCACAGCCACACAGCTAAGGGATTCGATAAAAATTCTGGAGGTTAAGCTGAGAAAACTCGCTTTAATTCTCGTTGACAAAAGTTTGGAATACAAGGATGTTGTATGCTTAGGTAGAACGCATGGACAGGCTGCACTACCTGTAACTTATGGCTTCAGATTTGCAATCTGGGCTTCTGAAATAGCAAGACATTACCAAAGACTTCAGCAGATGAAAGATAGGTTGTTAGTTGGGCAATTAAGCGGTGCTGTGGGAACGCAAGCAGCTTTTGGTGATGATGGATTTGAAATAGAGGAGGAGGTTATGAGGCTGCTAAATCTAAAGCCAGCGATAATTTCAAGCCAGATAGTTCCTAGAGATGTTTACTGCGAATACATAGAATTTTTAGCAAATTTATCTGCAACACTTGAGAAAATTGCATTGAATTTCAGAATTTTGCAGAGAGCTGAGGTTGGAGAAGTGTTGGAGAGGTTTGAGAAAAAGCAGGTTGGAAGCTCAACGATGCCCCACAAGAGAAACCCGATTGATTGTGAAAACATCTGTGGTTTGGCAAGGGTTGTTAGGGGGTTTGTAGAACCTCAACATCAATCAGCAATCTTGTGGGAGGAGAGGGATTTAACGAATTCATCTGCTGAGAGAATAACACTTGTTGAGGCAACCATACTTACTGATCACATTCTCACAAAGATGATCAAGGTTGTGGAGAATTTACAGCTCGATTTTGAGAGTGTAAGGAGAAATTTGGAGATGCAGCGTGGATTGAATTTGAGTGAGGCTGTTATGATCAGCTTAACCAAGAAGGGTGTTGAGAGGCAGAAAGCTCATGAGATTTTAAGACAGGTATCGATGAGGGCTTATGAAAACAAAACGACTCTCTTTGAGGAGTTGGTAAAAAACGATGAGATAATGAAGTACTTTAGCAAAGAAGAACTTAAGAAAATTTTAGATCCTGAAAATTACCTTGGGACAGCAAAAGAGAGGATTGAAAAAGTTGCAAGATGGGTTAGAGAGGTGGTAAAGTGAAAATCAAGTTTAAAGCTAAAGGATACGAATGGGATGTTGAATTGTTAAATGTTGCTCCGAAAACGGTTGAGGCTGTAATTAATGCCTTGCCGATAAAAAGCATCGCCAACAGATGGGGAGACGAGATTTACTTTGAAACTGGAATAGTTGTGGGTGAAGAGAACTCGAAAGAAGTTGTAGAAGTAGGTGACGTGGCTTACTGGATTGCTGGCAAGGCGATTTGCATATTCTTTGGCAAAACACCGATTAGCGATGATGAAATTAAGCCCGCAAGTGCCGTCAATGTATTTGGTAAAATACGCGGTGATTTAAATAAGCTTAAGGAAGTTGAAGATGGGGACGAGGTGTGGTTGATTCGGTGATTAAATTTTTATTTTACAATTATTAAAATTTGAAATAATAACATAATCAAACTAAGAAAAAAGTTATATCGTTGGTAAATAAATCTGAACATGCGGGAGTTCATCAACGACGTCTCGATTTTTGTAGATGATTCTGATGTGAAGATACTGAGGGCTTTAGCGAGGGACAAGGTTGCCATTTCATCAATTATGAAGATTTTTGAAAATCCTGAAAAAGCCGGTAAGTATTTGATTTTAATCAAAAATAGGCCAGCAGCAATCTACTTAGTTGCTAAGATTGCAGAAAGGATTAGCAAGTATTTAAATGAAGAAGACGCTGAGAAATGCTTTAATCTATTTTTGAACTCTATTTTGATGTTGAAGGATGTTGGAGATAAGGCGATTAGACAGAAGGTGTTTTTGTTGTTAAAAGAGTCGATGGAAAGGAGGACAAAAGAAGAAAAGTTTGAAGAACTTGCAAAATTACTATCGGAATTTTACGGTTTGGGTTTTAAGAGCTATCTTGATAGTTTACTGTTCTCAGTTTCTACACTGGCTGAGAGGGAAGAATATCAAAAAGCTGTTAACATCTTGAACTTGATCAACTTTGACACAGCAAATCAGCTTAAATCTCAGATACTTGTGGAGTGGGCTAAGAACATAATTCATAATGATCCCAAAAAAGCGTTGAAGAACTTAAGGGAGGCTTTGGAAATTGACAAAACGAACAAGGATGCCATACTAACATTGGCAAAGATTTATGAGAGTATGAAGGATTACGAGAGGGCTGTAAAAGTTTATGAAATTGTTGGCACAAGAGAGGCAATGTACAAGATGGCTGAGGTGTTAAAGGCTTGGAGTTACGAGTTGGAAGGCAAGGATGCACTGGAAAAGTTGAAAGAAGCATACAAAATAGCGGTTGAGATTGACGATGGTTTGGCTGATGATATTTTCAACTCAATTAGGGAAGTTTTGGAGAATGAAGTAAAGAGGAGAAGAGAACAATCAGAACATCAAAACATTGGATGATTAAAATTGAATGGTAATCAATAGCCCCTGTAGAGGATTTCAATTAGTTCCTTTGGCAATCCTTTTTCCTTTATTCTATCCTCCACACTTTTTCTATTAAATTCAAAATCAAAGAAGCTAACGTCTGTTGTTTTTGTGTCTATTACTGCGAACGTTGGTGTTTGCCTAACAATACTTCCCGCACAAACTATTTTGCCATGGCGGGTTTCGGCTATAAAAGGTTCTTTGCTGCTAACAACAATTAAATCGTATTTTAGTGGGGATGTAAATTGTTCGTAGTATGAAGTTGGTTTCTTTGGTAAGATTTCACCATTTACTGGATTGAATGGGTCGCCGTACACAAACAAAAACCTGTTGTTACCAAAATTTTCAACTAGGAATGCAGGAAGCTCGTTTCTAAGCCAAGCTCTCAACTTGCCCAACTCCCTCCAATTCCACTCCACAGTTTTAATGATGTAGTCTGGAAAATCCTCAATTTCATCAATCTCACTCCATCTTGCAATTAGATGATCAAATTTACCCCTGACCGCACTAATTGTCTTACTGTTTTTTACCAACTCTACAACCTCCTTTGGATACGGAAAATAGCCAAGCAACCCTAAGATGTAAATTTTTTCTATTTTCCTCCCTGATTCTTTAAGTTTCTCAATCTCTGCAATTGCGCTACTTAAAGCCATTAGGTTTCCCTGAACATCTGGAACTACTGCAATCTGCATGTGGCAAATTTTGAAGTAAGATATAAAAGCTTTAGTTTTTTAGATATTAATCATTTTAAAATTAGTCTTTGAATCGTTTTGATGTTGAAACTAATACTCCCTCTTTATCAAGTAATCAGAAATCGCTTTTAACAGTTCTTTAGCTTCAGACTCCTCCAAGACATCTAACTCTTTCTTAGCCATTTCTACGTATTCTTCAGCCCTTCTTTTTGCATACTCTATCGCTCCACACTCTTCAAGCTTGTTTACAGCCTCCTCTATTTCTTCCTTGCTCGCCTTACCTTTCCCGAATATGTCTATTTCAACTCCCTTCTCAAACGCATTTATGACTATTAACGTCTTCTTTCCTTCAACAATGTCGCTCCCCCAGTCCTTTCCAATCCTCTCTTTTCCAACTAAATCCAGTACATCATCGTGAATTTGGAAACCAATTCCACAATACAGTCCAAAGTTCCATAAGGCATTAACGGCTTTATTTTCACCAAATAGAATAGCTGGAAGTGACGTGGATGCGGCTATTAGCACACCTGTCTTTTTCTTAACCATTTCAATGTAGTCTTCTTCACCAACCACCCTCTTTTTCTCAAAACTCATATCTAAAAATTGACCTTCACAAATGTTTACGCAAACCCTTGCCAACAACTCAACAGCTCTGATCAAATTTTTTGCATCAACGTTACATTTTGCTAGCACTTCAAAAGCCTCGGCAAATAAGGTATCGCCAGCAAGAATTGCTGTTGATTCATCAAACAACTTGTGGACGGTTGGAACGCCTCTCCTAAACTCATCTCTGTCCATTATGTCGTCGTGAATCAGTGTGAAGTTGTGTATCGTCTCAATAGCCACTGCAGCAGGTAAGATGTTCTTCCAATCTTTTCTCAAAGCTTCTGCTGAAATTAGAAATAGGACCGGTCTCAATCTTTTACCACCAGCGTCAATCAAATGCCTTGCAGCCCTGTACAACTCCTCTGGCTCTTTTACTGGCAAATATTTATCAATAGCCTCGTCAACAATTTTTGCTCTCTTTGCCACCTCAGCCTTGACGTCTAACATTGCCTACACCTTGAAAACTCATCTATATCAATTTTCCTAAAACTAAGCCACTCTTTGAACTCTCCTTTTATAAAAATGGGTGTTTTTCTAAGCATTTCAACTTCTTTGCAACCCATCAAGAACATCGCCACCTTCAAACCCCTTGCAAAGTACTCTATTTCTTTTCTAACACTCTCACTCGATTCAACAGCAACTTTCAGAAACGGTAAAGCTGCACTTCCAATCTCCGCCCCCAATGCGATAGCTTTTGCCAAGTCCAAACCGCTCCTCAAACCACCAGTTGCTATCGTTGGCAGAACATCAAAGCACTCAGCAATGCAAAAGGCTGTCGGGATTCCCCAGTCCCAGAATTCTATTCCAACGTTTTTTGAAACGATGTCTTTGGCTCTGTAAACCTCAACTCCACTCCAACTCGTCCCACCTTTCCCGCCTACGTCTATCGCATCAACTCCTGCCTGCTTGAGTTTAATCGCCACATCCCTACTTATCCCTGCTCCAGTCTCCTTTGCTATAACAGGTATCTTTATTTCACCGCAAACTTCCTTCAATGCATCGAAGCATCCCTTAGCTTTTACATCACCTTCAGGCTGTATCACCTCTTGCAGAAAGTTTAGGTGGATGGCAATCGCATCAGCGTCTATCATTTCAACAGCCTTCTCGGCATACTCAACCCCATGTTTTAAAATTTGTGGTAGTCCTATGTTTGCATAGACAAATGCTTTTGGAGCGTATTCTCTAACAACTGTGAACGTGTCAACAACATCTTCATTCTCAATTGCAGCTCTTTGACTTCCAACACCCATTCCAATCTTAGCTTCCTCAACAGCAATAGCCAAGTTTTTGTTTATCTCTTTCGTTTCTCGATGCCCTCCAGTCATGGAAGCTACTAACAGCGGAATAGACAGTTTTTTTCCAAAAAACTCTTTTGTTGTGTCAATTTCGTTAAAATCAACTTCTGGAATTGCGTTATGGATAAGCATGATGTCTTCAAATCCCGTGTATGCTGATTCCACCTCCTCCTCCAAACAAATCCTGACGTGTTCAATTTTTCTGTTTGATGTCTGCATGCTATCACTCAAACCACAATCTTTGTTCCCACGTCCTCACCATTTAAAAACTTCCTTATGTTTTTGGATGTACCTCTAAACACGTAAGCCTTTGTGCCTCTTAGCTTCATCAAATTTAAAATCTTACCCTTCATACCTCCAGTCACATCCGATTTTGATGTTGCTGCATCTATTTTATTCAAAATTTCTTTGATGTTCGAGCGGTCTATCTCTTCAACAACCTCATTGTTAAGGTATATGCCATCAACATCCGTAGCAAATCCAATCCTCCCTATTCCCAATTGTTGGGCAAATTCAATAGCTATTCTATCCCCAGACAATACTTCAAACCTTGAGGTTTTTACATTGTAAACAAAATCACCGTGTGTGACAGGAATAAAACCCTTGTTAATCAATTTGGTGACAAAATCAGCATCAAAAACGAGATTTTCATCAATTTTAAAACTTGAAAATGGGTGGATGGGAAATGGCAAGGCATTGTGTTTTAACAAAGATGAGCAAATCATTTCGTTTAATTTCTTGCAAGCCATGTGCGTCACTACAACACCTTTTAAGTCCTCTACTTCCTTAAGCTTGTACTTTTCAACGTACGGATGTCCAAAGGAGCCTGCTCCATGCACAAGAATCAACTTTGTTCCGAGTGAAATAGCACCACAAATCTCATCGATTACTTTTGGTTTTGCCACACTAAATACGCCCTTGCTTTTGTCGCTAATTAAGGCTCCGCCAATTTTCAGGATTTTCATACCTTTTTCATGTCTCACTTTCATCACTCCTCAATCCTCACACCCTCTTTTTCAGGTTTAACAATAAATGAATTGTCAATTTTTAAATCCTCCACATCTCCTATCGCTATAACACATCCTCCCCCTCCAGCTCCTGTCAACTTTGCTGTTATTCCCTTTTCACTGAGCATTTCAATGATTTTTTCTATTTTACTGCTGCTAACACCGATCGCCCTCAACAAACACTGATTTAAGAATATTAAATCAGCAAGCTTTTTCCAATCGAAACCTGTATCAAAAACCTCCATAGCCCTCAAAGATATGCCGTCGATTGCATCAAAAATAGGGTCTATTATCTCAGGATACTTATTTCTCAATTCAGCCACTTTTTTTACCATTTCAGACGTTATAGATTTCTCCTTCGTATCTACAACCAGAATGTTAAAATCCTTACAATTCAACTTTTTCCTTTCAGGAATTAACCACATTCCGCCAAAAGTTGAGATGAAAGGGTCCGTTCCACTTCCCGCTCCCTGAACATCTATCTCAACTTTCCTTGCTATTTCGCAAATATCATCATTACTCAAACCGGTCTCAAATTCTGCATCTAAAGCCTTTAGAACGGATACAGTTACAGCAGCGGAACTACCCAAACCTGAAGCAATTGGAATCTGACTCTCTATTCTCACTTCAACACCATTTATCGGTTTTATGTTGCTGAAGTTCTTTATTGCATAGCTAATCCATGGATGAGTTTCAAAATCGAGTTTTGTGATACCAAGAGGCGAGATTATCTTAAAATCTGAACTTCTCTTAACATCGGCAAAACACCTTAAATTTACGGCTGTAACTAAAGCGTGTTTCCTATAAACCACAGCATGCTCCCCAAACAGTATGATCTTTGCTGGAGCTGAGGCTTTCATTGATTCTATTTTTTTGAAGAATATATAAACGTGTTGAAGAATTCTAACGATTCATGATGAGCTGTACCTATGTTTTGACACTTTATTAGCTGAGCCTATGGGTAGGCTTTAATTGATATTTTTAGATTGATAAAAATTAATAATTCTACAAAAATAATTAACTTATTGTTGGTATAGTGGTATGTGTGAAGTTCCGAGTGAAACGTTAGCGTAGTCGGATAGGCCCGTTACCGGAGTGAGCGAAAGTAAAACAGAGAGTCGGGGGCAGTCGCATCATACTGAAGCGTTCCTCCTATTTAAGAGGTCATGTAAAAACTCCTCTATTTCATCGATAGATTTTACTCTCCTAAGAAGTTGGTTAAAGTCTTCTCTGTTTCCATATTTTCTTTCATAAGCTTCTATTAGTTCATTGTATTTGTTTGGGTCTGTTATAAAAGTGTAATCAATAACATGCAAAAGAATATAGCGATTTGTTTCTGTTCTTAATTCATTATCTTTATCCGTAGTTACAAAAACAAGTTTAATATCTCTCATGTCTCGTGTTTTCTCAAGTTCTCTTTTCCAAAATGCCGTTTCTGTTAACCTTTCCCTTAAACTTGTTTTACAAGATAAAATTGCTATTACCAAATTTGTTTCTCTTTCGATTAGAAGTATATCCACATCGGGGAAAATATCACACCAATTCCTGATAACTATTTGGTCTTTGTGAGATATTATCGCTTCATCTCCCATCATAACCACAATTTTATCTCTCAATTCTCCATTACCTTCAATTATACTTTGAATGTATCTAAAAACGGCATATTCGTATAATGATCCCTTGCAGGTTTTCCATGCCTGATCTCGACTTCTCTGATTTGAATAATAAGGTATAAGTACAGCGCGTAGATTGTTTTCCGCTAATGTATCAAAATTTTTGAGAGCCTCTAAGAAACTCCTATTATATCTATTTAGCACGATGTCATCATAATTTTGTTTTAATGATTCCAATACCTCTCTTTTACATTTGAATCCTCGCCTCATTTTAATCGCCAAATAATTTTTTTTGATTTATACGTGCTTCTTTCACCAATCTATTCTTAGCTAATTTGCAGTAATTTTCATCAATCTCTACACCAACTCCCCTCCTATTAAATAAAGCACATGCAATTAGAGTACTTCCACTACCTAAAAATGGATCTAAGACTATATCGCCAACAAAACTAAAAAGTTTAATGCATCGTTTAGGTAGCTCAATAGGGAAAGGTGCCGGATGTCCTACTTTCTTTTTACTCTCACCCGAGAACGTCCATAACCCGTTAGTCCATTCCATGAATTCTTTTTTTGTTATATCGGATTTTCCATTTTTTATCTTCTGCCATCTTTCTTTATAAAAAATTATAATTACTTCCACAGGAGCAATAACATAAGGAGCTCTTGCACTCATCCAAGAACCCCATGCAGTTCTTCTGGATATATTTCCTTCGTTCCATATTATTGTTGAAAAATATTTCCACCCTACTTTTTTGGCGATATTCACAATATCAGCATAAACACTTTGAAAACCTGCTTCTTTTCTTCCTTTACTTTTATCTAATGGTATATTTAGACACATTCTTCCATCTGATTTTGTTAATAAATAGGCTTTTTTTAACCATTTTTCAGTAAACTCAAGATATTTTTCATAAGGAATATCATCCTGAAAAGAATTATAATGAATATCCACATTATATGGCGGCGAAGTTACAATTAAATCAACAGATTCTTTTTCAATTAAATTTGTTGTTAAAAAATCATCATGAATTATCTTGATATTTCCGTCTTTTGTTTCAAAGAAAACCCTTCCTTCTTTGACTTTCAAGTCTTCCATACTACCCGTATCTGTTTCTGTCTTTATAACCTTTCCTTCTGTTTCATTCATTACGACTGCCCCCGATTACGCTAATTTGTATTTTACGAACTTTTATTCACATAACCTCTTAGATTGAAATTAAAACGAATTTTTATAAAGCTAAGTTTCGTGTGGTTCTTACGACTTCAAATATTAAAAAGCTTGCGCCAAAAGAACGATACCAGCTTATAGGCAGCTCATTGAAGAAATAAAGCTGAAAAGTATCCCTACAAAAGAAAAGCATACATATTTGTCGTAAAGAAATTTTTAAAATCTAACAAAAAACACCTCACGAATTACCAAGCTGCAATCATCTCAAAATGTATTGTCTAGACTACTTTCTTAAAACAAAAATTGAATTAAGTACCAAAGAGCACATACTGTTGCTCATAAATATCTAAATGTTGCACATCGAAACCAATTTCTTCCATAAGCTTGGCCATATCTTCCTCATCAATCCTAACGTGTGGTGGAGGGCCAAAGCGAGCATCTTTCTTCCAATCAACAACACAAATTGAATTCGACATTTTTGCCCATCTCAGATAATCTAATCTCAATTCTTCATCCATTTCATGTAGAACGTTTGCAAAAAGGATAAAATCAACCCCAAAATCGATTTCAGGTGGTTTGTCAGTTAAAATTATTCCAACGTTTTTAACCTTCTCCTCCTCTAACCTCCTTATCAACACCTCAACCATTTTTTCGTTCATTTCTACTGCATAAACTCTCTTAAAAATCCTCGAAAGTGGTATTGTGTAATATCCAGTTCCTGCTCCGATGTCGAAAGCCACGTTCTTGTTTGCAACAATTTTATCTATTTCTTTAATCAAAGGTTCAACAGGATGCATTTTTCTCCTCTCTTCAGACTCCAAAATTCTCCAGTGTCTGTGATCAAAGTGCATAGACTAGACACACCAACCTTTTTAATACTTTTATCGAAATTGAGTTGTGAAATCATCTTTCAGAATTGCAAGAGTGTTTGGAATTGATGTATACTTGCACATAACCCTATTCCTGATTATCGTATTTCTCAGCTACATACTACTCATAACTCCTCAGCCCTTTGGATATTGGAACACAAGTTATTCCCACATGGTAAAAATACTGCTCTCAACACTTTCAGCAGTATCATTGTTTTTCGCCATCCTACTCCACGAGTTAGCCCATTCTTTGGTCAGCAAGAAGTATGGGATAAAAGTGAAAAACATCGTTTTGTTCATTTTTGGTGGTGTCGCATCAATTGAAGAAATTCCAAAGGAGCCTGAGAAGGAGATTATCATATCGTTAGCCGGTCCAACAATCAGTTTGACCTTGGCATTAATCGCCTATGCAATTTCATTGCTCGAATTTACAATAATATCCGATTTCTTTAGAGTCTTTGCTTACTTTAACGCTGTTTTGGCAGTATTTAATCTCATTCCTGCATTTCCATTAGATGGTGGAAGGGTTTTAAGGGGTATTTTGGCGTCATCAACCAACTTTGTCAAAGCCACAAAGATGGCTGCTGAAATTGGGAAACTAATAGCCATTTTTATGGGTATAGTGGGTTTCTTTGTCAATCCTTGGTTAATACTGATAGCCCTATTTATATACATAGGAGCAAATGAGGAGGAGAAGATGGTTGTTGTTGAGGGGTTGTTGGATAAAGTTAAGGTTGAGGAGATAATGACTCCCAATCCACTAACAGTTCCAGCAAATTGGAGGGTTAAAGATGTGGTAAAGTTGATGTTTAAGCACAAGCATTTGGGTTATCCGGTAGTTAAAGATGACAAACTTGTTGGGATTGTAACGTTAAAAGACTTAATAAATTCGGATGAAAATGAGATAATTGAGAATATTATGTCAAAGGACCTAATCACAATATCTCCAAACCACACAGCCTTTGACGCTTTTAAAATTATATCTGGTAATAAAATCGGCAGAATTTTGGTTGTTGAAAACGACAAGTTGGTGGGTATTGTCTCAAGAACAGATTTAATGAGGGTTTTGGAGATTCTTGAGGTGTTAGAAAGTGGGAAGTAGTGGAGAAGAACAAAACAATCAAAAAAAAGAAGTTATAATCGTTGGAACAGCTCATGTCTCTAAGAAAAGCATCGAAGAAGTTGAGGAAACTATTGAAAAAGTGAGGCCGGATGTTGTTGCAGTAGAACTGTGCAACAGGAGATATCAAGCTTTAATTCAGGAAAAACATCAGGACATTCCAATTA
Organism: Archaeoglobales archaeon; assembly: GCA_003662995.1. Taxonomy (GTDB): domain Archaea; phylum Halobacteriota; class Archaeoglobi; order Archaeoglobales; family Archaeoglobaceae; genus B5-G16. The sequence continues at coordinate 16,052 of QMZC01000024.1, read as the reverse complement.
TTGATGTAATAAGGAGGGGAGAGGCTCCGTTATTGCTCTTCCAGCTTATGCTTTCATACTTCCAAAGAAAGATTGGGGAGGAGTATGGTGTTAAGCCTGGGGAAGAGATGATTGCGGCAATAAAAAAGGCTGAAGAAATTGGCGCTGACGTTTTGCTGATTGACAGGGATATTGGAATAACCTTTAAGAGGTTCTGGAATTCACTATCCATTTTGGAAAAGCTCAAATTAGTGTATTATTTAATCAAAAGCCTGTTTATTGGAGAGAATGAGATGGAAATCGATGAGATGCTAAAGGAGGATGTATTAGAGGCGTTGGTTAAAGAATTTAGAAAAATATCGCCATCAGCGGCAAAGATTTTGATAGATGAGAGAGATGCATACATGGCTTTCAATATTCTCTCGGCATTGAATACTTACGATAAAATCGTTGCAGTTGTTGGAGCTGGGCATAAGAAGGGGATTGAAAAGTACTTGAAGTCGGAGAAGATTGATATAGCTGAATTGACAACAATCAAAGAAGGGAGATTTAGCATTGCAAAACTCTTCGGTTACGGAATCTTTATCATAGTCATGGCTTTATTTTTGTTTATTTTAATTAATTTAAGCAGTAATGCTTTGATTACAGCTTTTATTTACTGGTTCTTGATTAATGGTGTGTTGGCAGCCATTGGTGCTTTTATTGCCCGAGGGCATCCACTATCAATTCTTGCCGCTTTTCTTTCAGCTTGGCTCACGTCTTTAAACCCGGCAATAGCCGCTGGATGGGTATCAGGAATTGTTGAAGCATGGATTAGAAAACCCACAGCCAGAGATTTGCAGGAAATAACGAAAGCAAATAATTTTAATGAGCTTTTAAACAATAAATTCTTCAAGGTTTTGCTTGTTGTAGCTTTGACAAACGTTGGAAGTGGAATTGGTACATTTTTGGGGATATACTATGTCATAAAAGTGACAGGAATAGACATAGCAGGATTTTTGAAGGATTTGATCTTTAATTTGATTCGGTGATAATAGATGGTTAAAATTACAAAGGAGAACTATTCAACAATTTCAACACCACTCAGCAAATCATCCAACAAGTTGAAGAGAAATCTTATGTTGTGTTTATTTGATAGCCTAACAGCATCATCCGAGAAAACGTCGCATGAGAAAAACACGAAGTTATCGTTTCTCTGACCAAGTATAACATCTTTACCACTGCGTATAGCTAAGTCACCAATCATTGCCTTGGTTGTTTTGTTCCCATTCAACACAACCTCCCAACCCAAATTGACATGGAAGGGTTTGATGGCAACAATTTTTTCAACATTCTTGTAGTATCTTCTTTTGCCAACCATGTTTGAAGAGTTCAAAACTATGCCCTCGTCCACGCTTGATTCGTTGTCATAAACAGGTATTTTATCGTGATTTGAAGTTATCCAGCTATTCAAATTCGCGGTTTGATAGATTAAAACCTTACTTTTCATCAGTCTATTGACTGTGGGTATCTCGTTATGACTCGGTTCTTTAAAAAGAAAGAAGATGTCATAACTGAACTCCAATTTACTCATCTCAGAAATGTTGGATTTCAATTCATTTACATAATCCACGTGGAAATTAGATAACAACGATTCTTCGATCTCTTTAAATCTATGGCTTTCATCGACAACAAACAGTACATTTAGCATGGGTTGTGATTAAAAATTGAATTTAATAAGTTTATTGATTTGAATTACCGATACATCAAAGCGTAAGCCTTTCCAAGTTCTGTCAATTTAATTTTAACGTTCTTACCTTCTCTCTGCATAACTACCAAGCCGTCTTCTTCCAACCCTTTCAAGTGGTAGCTCATCCTTGCCCTCTGCGCCATGTAAGTCTTTTGATCCTCAGTCTTTCCTTCAAGCAGTTCAATTAACTTGTTGATGGACTCAACTTCTCCACCTTCATCGTCTATCGTTCTGATTATAACAATCTTATCCTCTCCAACCCTCTTTAACGGTGGAACAAGTATTTCAGTGACTCTATCAAATTCCACTTCCTTTCCAGCTTTGAACTTTGGAATTACCATGTACAGTTTGCTTCCAGACAACTGGGAGGCGATGTAACATGCTATACACATGGTTTTTGATGCTCCAGTAGCGTTAATCAAAACATCATTGCCTTCAGAAACTTCCTGTTTGATTGCTTTTAACATGTCTAAGACGGCAGAATATACATCGAGTTTATCTACATATATCTTATCAACCTCAATGAGAACGTTTAGGGTTTTTTCAATCTCCGTCGCAGCTTTGTAAGCCTCCTTTTCCTCGGGCAAGTTCTTGTCCTTTCCAAGCACCAAATAGACCTTCTGAATTGGGTGTCCACTCTTCTTGATGCTCTCAAGCAATACCTCCTTTTCCTCACCCACAGGCATTATATGTACAACTTTGCTCATGTCTTGACTTACACCTCATACTTAATAAACTTTCCTATATACGTTCATAAGTTATGAACATAAACACGAAGAGGCGAGATATGATTTTTTATACTTAGTTTAAGATTTTACAGTTTTTTACAATTTAATTGCCCCATATACGAATGCAACCTAACTCCAATTTTTTAAATTTCATTTTACAAAATACATTATCTTTTCCATTTTCTCAAATTTTTTTGATTGACCAGAAAACATCCAATTTTTGCAAAACTCATAGTTGTATTGCAATTATGAAATAAAAATTTTTACTAAGGCTTTAAATACCCCAAGCTATGCAAGTCTGAAAATGAGGGTTGAAGTTTACGTAGAGGGGGTTGTACAGGGCGTAGGATTTAGATACTTCACCCAAAGGATTGCGAAAGAAATAGGTATCAAGGGTTTTGTGAAAAACTTGGCTGATGGAAGGGTGTACATCGTTGCTGATGGAGATGAAGAGCAGTTGGACAAATTTTTGTCCTACATAAAAAAAGGATCCCGTTCCTCGATTGTTAGGAGGGTTGAAGTTAGGGAAATTGAGGAATCTGAAAAATTTGAGAACTTTAATATACGGTTCTAAACATATATGCTGGGGAGTAAGATGAACATAAAAGACTTTCAGAGAATGATTGGCGAAATCTATTACCGAAGGGACAAAGAAAGAGGGAAACTTAAAACAATGCTTTGGATCGTTGAAGAGGTTGGTGAATTGGCAGAGGCAGTGAGAAAGGATGAAGTTGACAGAATAGGAGAGGAGATGGCAGATGTTTTTGCTTGGCTCGTGAGCCTTGCAAATCTTTATAATATTGACTTGGAAGGGGAGGCTTTGAAAAAGTATCCGGGTTACTGCATTAGATGTGGTAAAAAGCCTTGTGGGTGTGAATTATGAGATTCCTAGTTGTAAGCGATGAGGATATTAAGAGTGGAGTTGTAACAGACAAGTACTTCATTTGGACTGAGAAGGTTCTAAAAGCAAAGAACGTGAACCCCTTGGTTGTTGCAGAAATAACAACATCAAAATGGGGCGTGTTTGCTGGTTTAAACGACGTTCTGGAGTTGATGAAAGGAATACCGATTGACTTGTATGCTATTCCTGAAGGTTGTATATACTATCCCCACGAGCCTGTTATGACGATTGTTGGTAGATACTTGGATTTTGCAAGATTTGAGACCTCCTTGTTGGGATTTATTTGCCAAGCAAGTGGCGTGGCAACCCAAGCATTTCGATTTAAGTTAGCGGCAGAGAACAAAAAGATTTATTCCTTCGGGACAAGAAGGATGCATCCCGCATTGGCGGCTGTTATTGAAAGGGCAGCATACATCGGTGGAGTGGATGGTGTAAGCAATTTTGCTGCTGAGAAGTACATAGGTTTAACAAGCATGGGAACGATGCCCCACGCATTGATAATCTCGTTTGGAGATCAAGTAAAAGCTTGGAGAGCTTTTGACGAGGTTGTTGATGAAAACGTGCCAAGAACGATGCTGGTTGACACGTATTACGATGAGAAGACTGAAGCAATACTTGCGGTGGAGAACGTTGGTAGGGTGAATGGTGTAAGGCTTGACACACCATCTTCGAGGAGGGGTAATTTTAGAAAGATTGTTGAGGAGGTCAGGTGGGAGTTGAACATAAGGGGCAGGAAAGATGTGAGGATTGTCGTGAGCGGTGGTTTAGGTTTGGAGGATGTGATTAATTTAAGGGACTTGGTTGATGCCTTTGGTGTCGGCACCTCAATAGCCGGAGCAAAACCGGTTGATTTTGCTCTTGACATCGTTGAAAGGGAAGGAAAGTTCGTGGCAAAAAGGGGTAAGAGGGGTGGAATGAAGCAAATTTACAGAGATTGGAACACTTTGGAAGATGAGGTAAGGCTGTTTAACGATGAACCGCCAGAAGACAAGGAACCGTTGGTGCAGAAATACATTGAAAATGGAGAAGTTATAAAGGAGAGTGACATGGAAAAGGCAAGAGGGCTCGTTTTAAAACAGATGGAAATAGTTAGAAAGATTGGGGCGGATAAGTTTTTAAATAGCTGATTATTATAATCTACTATTAAACAATTTTTGAGTCGTATGGCAAAACACATGAAAAAGTTGAAGTTAAGGGTTATTGTGCTGGCAATCGTTCTATTTTTTAGCTATTTAACTTCTTCATTAGCCGTTGGTCTTCCACTACAAATCAACCATGGTTTAGCTTTGCTAACGGTGTCTCTTCTCAATGCAGCAGTTGTGAGCAACTTTGTTGCATCTGCAAAATGGAGTGGGATAAGGTTAATTCTAGCCTTGTTTGCCATATACTATTGCATTACGACGTTTTTAACACAAATTGAAACTATCGTGTTTCTCGAGTATTTTGCGGATATAATACCAGCAACATATATTCCAAAGTTGTTCATTCAAGGAATAATTGTTGCACTGATCTTTTCAATCTCGGCGGTGTTGATCCACGGAAAGTTGAAAAACAACCAAGCTGATTTCTCCGTTGAAAATAAAACCCTTGTAGGTATGTCATTCGTGTCAATGTTGTACGTAATACTTTACTTCTCGTTTGGCATGTTCGTTTTTATGCCATTAGCGGGTAACTCTTTCTATGAATATTATGGGAATTTACAACTACCGATGTGGATAATTCCGCTTCAGATATTTAGAGGTTTCATCTGGGCGGGCTTAGCCTTAATTGTGGTTAAAGCGGTGGATAGCAAACACGAATTAACAACAGCTCTGCTTTTCTCAGTTCTAATGGCTTCACTCCTTTTGATGCCAAACGAATTCATGCCAGATAGGATAAGATTTGCCCATTTTGTGGAAATAGCAACGTCAAACTTTATTCTTGGCTGGGTTGCCGTTCGTATTTTAAAGTACTTTTAATTTTGGTTAGACCGTACAATCCCAAAAATTAGAAAATTATAATAGCTTATTAAGTTTTTTAGGAGGGATGGGATTTGATGCACTTAAAAACATAAAACAAGATTACGTGTTTGTGTCACTATTTTTACTACTATTAAGCCTGAGTATTTTAAAACCAACTAAACTCAAATATTACCCTGAATACGTAGATTGGAGGACAATTTCAGCCTTATTTGGGCTATTGATAATCACGACAGGTATAAAAGAGAGTGGTTATCTACAAAGAGCATCTCAACGACTGCTGAGAAATGTAAAGTCGGAGAGAGGATTGATAATCACATTGGTGATTATCGCAGCTTTACTTTCTACAATTTTAACAAACGATGTGGCTTTATTTATTGTGTTGCCTTTAACTTTAAGTCTTCAAGAGATGTTGAGTAATGATGTCAAAAACTTCATTGTATTTGAAGTTATGGCAGTCAATGCTGGTTCAGCTCTAACACCCATCGGCAATCCACAAAACTTATACTTATGGCACAGTTGGGGAATACCGTTTTTATCTTTTGTTATTACTATGCTACCACTCGTAACTTTATTATTGCTGTTGCTGATTCTCTTTGTTTTTCTGAACTTTAGGAATGAAAAAGTAGAATACGTTGATGTTGAATACACAATAAACAAAAATTTGGCTTTGCTATCTTTAATATTTTTGGCAATTTTCGTTGTTGCACTTGAGCTAAAAATTACAATCTTCGTTTTAATTCCGATATGTGCAATTTACATTGCTGTTTTTAGAGATGTGTTTAAGAAAACGGATTGGTTATTGTTGTTGACATTTATTTTGATGTTCATCGATTTTCATTTGATTTCCGAATTAAAAATTGTTAGCAATGCGATTAAATCCTTAAACTTAACAAACACCAGCAATGTCTTTATTCTTTCAATAGTGTCGTCACAGATTGTAAGCAATGTTCCAGCATCCATACTCATGTCCAAATTCTCACACAACTGGTTTGCCATTACTTACGGTGTAAACGTTGGTGGGAACGGGTTGCTGATGGCTTCACTTGCAAACGTAATAGCCTTTAGAAGTGTAAAGGGGAAAATGTTGATAGACTTTCACAAGTTTTCAATAGCGTACTTAATTTCAAGCACAGTTTTGGTGTATTTTTTACTTTTCAAGTAATGAAGATCAAATTTGGCTTTTTCACCTTCACACCAAGTCGTTGATGCTTGTTTGCAGAACCACCAAACCTCACGTCGATAAAAATTAAAATAATAAAAATAAAAGCGATAGCTATCGCTTAAACATCTCTTTCAACTCTCTCTTGTTTATCTTACCAACACTCGTCTTTGGCAAATCCTTCACGAACTCAATTCTTTCAAGAATTGCCCATTTACTAATCTTTCCTTCTTCAACAAACTTCATTAGATGTTGTTTTATGTCTTCTTCACCCACCTCTCCACTTGGAACAATTATCGCCAATGGTCTCTCCCCCCACTTCTCATCTGGAATACCGATAACTGCTACCTCTGAAACTGCTGGATGCAAGCTAATGAGGTTTTCCAACGTTAGCGAAGAAATCCACTCCCCACCACTCTTTATAACATCCTTAATCCTGTCAACGATTGTTACGTAGCCATACTCATCAATTACAGCAATGTCGCCAGTGTGCATCCAATCACCTTCCCACAGCTCTTTTGTTTTTTCCTCATCCTTGTAATACTCTTTCGTCAGCCATGGTGCCCTAACAACAATCTCGCCCATTTCCTTCTCATCAGCTTTAACATCCTCCCAGTTCTCTTTAACAACCCTCAGATAGACAAATGGAACGGGAAAGCCCGTTTTAATCAGGAAATCAACCTTCTTTTCTTCATCCAAGTCCATCAATTCAGGCTTTAGGTTTGCAACAGTTAAAAGTGGACAAGTTTCTGACATTCCATAGCCAGCCATAACTTCAATACCCTTCTCCATTGCCTTCAATGCCAAACCTTTTGGCAATTTAGCCCCCCCAATAACAACCTTCCAACCATCAAGCCTGATGTTTTCCGGCAAAGCATTTACAATCATGTGCAGAATTGTTGGGACGCAGTGGCTGAATGTAACGCCTTCTTGTTTTACAAGCTTTAGTAACATCTCAGGCTCGTATCTTCCAGGATATACCTGCTTTACACCCAGCATCGTAGCCGTGTATGGCACACCCCAAGCGTGGACGTGGAACATTGGCGTTAGTGGCATGTACACGTCATTCGACCTAAACCTAACCGGAGTTTCGTATGCTGAAAATGCAATTGATTCCACCATTGTGTGCAAAACAAGCTGCCTATGTGTAAAATAAACACCCTTTGGCAGTCCAGTCGTTCCAGTTGTATAGCCGAGTGTTGCAATCGTATTTTCATCAAAATCCTCAAACTCATAACTTCCTGCTTTCCTTAGCATTTCCTCATACTCCAAATCGGTAAGACTTGTTTCTGGCATTTTATTGTCTGTCATGACTACGTAATGCTTAACACTCGGCAGTTTGTCCTTCAATTTTTCCATTAGCGGTACAAAATCTTCAAAAACCAAAACTACTTCATCCTCTGCGTGCTGCATTGTGTATAGCATGTCTTCGGGGCTAAGCCTTATGTTTACGTTGTGTAAAATAGCCCCCATCATTGGGATTGCAAAGTAGCATTCAAGGTAACGATGGGAGTCCCAGTCCAAAACAGCCACCTTAGTGCCCTTCTTAACACCCAACTCATTCAAAGCTGCTGCCAATTTATGCACTCTGTCATACATGTCCTTGTATGTGTATCTAAACCTGTCTCTATACACTATTTCCTGATTTGGCGTCCAAGATACACCGAATTCCAGAATATGTTTCAACAAAAGCTGAAATTCGTAAGCCATATTTAAGGTTGTATTAACTTTTAAAAGTTTTTCTCTTTGAATTTTATAATTTTAAATCATCAGTTATATACTTGACTATTTAAATTTTTCTTCCAATTATTTTCTTAACTTCCCCAACATCAACAACCGTGTCGATACATCCTGCCCTCATTAAGGGAATACACTGATGCGGTATGTTTTTCCGTGAAAGCCTCTCACTCGCCTCGGCAAGTTCCACAAAGCATGCAACACCAATCGCTGCTTTTATTTCATTGTTTATCTCCCTCAAAATTTTGAATACCAAACTTCCTCCAGGGACTATGTAGATGTGTTTGTATCCCAGATTCTCAGCATATTCGATGATCTCGAATATGTTACAATTCCCACACTTCTTGCAAACATAACCTTTTTTTGTCAATTCTGCTTGACATTCCTTTGAATTTCTTAAACACTGCGGTAAAAACAAAGCCCTCTTTTCAAAAGGAACTTTAAAGACATTGCTTTCATACGATTTGTTTTTGACGAACGTGTAAATCTGATCAACCAACTCATCATCTTCACCAATAAACGATAAAGCTTTCTTTATCGCACTCCTACTCGACAAATCTGCCCCAACTGCCATTAACTTTGTCAGTATTTCAAGCATGGAGAAAGTTAATAGGCTGGATTATAAAGGTTGGTCTTTTTTGATGATGTAATGACAGGGTTCTACACAATTAAATAATTTACTTTATCCTCTAATTTCTCTTACAGCCTCATCTAACATTGGTTTTAGGGTGTCATACAATTTAACCATAGTATCTACCGCCCACGATTTTAACTCCTCATCAGCTAAAGCCTCGTCAAGAGTTTTAATTCTCCTTTCTATGCAGATTTCTCTCCACTTTTTAGCAAATTTTCCAAAATAAAGTTTATCTCCTATTTTATCTTCGATTTCTTTTTTTCTGCTTTCAAAATATTTTAAGAATTTTTCATTTTCTTCTTCGTCTTGATGTTCAAAATGGAGTGCTATTCCGAAATTTTTCTCAGGTTCCCTGCCTGTGAAATACCATTCAAAATGAATAGCATTATACCCTGCAGGAATGTGTAACCAACTATCTGGAAGTGCTTTTCTCTCAGTGATTCCCGGTTTTATCTCTTTGAACCTAGATAGTATTTCTGTAAAAAATCGGAGGTATTTTTCTTGTATTTGAGTTATCTTTTTCTGCTTTAGTGGTTTTATTTCTTCCACTCCAACAAGTTTTGGCACAAATATTTCCTTTTCCTCTTTTTTTCTTCTTTTAAAATAACTAAACTCAATACATTTTATATCTACTCCAAATTTTCTAAGCCAATTAACTAATCTAGCTGTATCTTCTCCAATCTTGTATGAGACTAAAAGAAGAAGTAAACTTCTATGGTCATTCAGACAATTTTTCACGTTTTCTTCAAATTCGTCATATAATATCTCCTCTCTAAAGTTTTCTCTGAAAAAATTATAAACATCATTCAAGGATTGAAATTTAATACCCGAAGAATCAAATAAAGTTTCGATACTCATCTCCTGCAATTCTGATGCATAATCAAGTAATTGTGCTATAGCCTTTCTGTGACCTTCGCCTCTTTTTAGTTCAACTAATACAATGTTCCCATTAGAGTCCAATAATAACAAATCTAGTTCTCCACCACTTGGAAGTCTCAATTTACTTCCCAATGTAACAACATTATTTTCTGTTATTTCTTTCGAGATTATATATGGATTTGTTTCAATTAGTTTATGTAGGTATTCTTCATTTTTATCTGCTGAAAAATCCTCTTCTTCGAGTATCTCTATTTGATTGCCATCTTTTATCACAGCGTAAACCATAGATTATTTTAAATTTTATCTATTATTAAATCTTTTCAAAATCCTCAAAAACTTCAACTTTAAACTAAAAGAATAAAGAAAAATAGTTAAAAAATTAGTCTTCAGACTCCTCCTCTTCTCCTCCAGTTCCGCTCTCTTTGCTGCTCTCCATTCCTTTGGCTGCAATAACATCATCGATTCTCAGAATCATTATTGCTACCTCGGTAGCACTGCTGATTGCTTGCTTCTTAACCCTCAATGGCTCAATGACGCCAACATCCACCATGTCAACAACTTTGCCCTCAAATACGTTTATTCCTGCATTGGTCTTTCCTTCTTCATGAGCCCTCTTTAGCTCAACCAAGATGTCAATTGGATCTAATCCAGCATTTTCAGCCAATGATCTTGGAATTACTTCAAGTGATGAAGCAAAGGATTCTGCCGCCAACTGCTCTCTGCCACCAAGGGTTGGAGCCCATTGCCTGAGTTTCAAGCTTACCTCGATTTCTGGAGCGCCACCACCAGCAACAACCACTCCACTCTCCAATGCTGCTTTAACGACTTTAATTGCATCGGTTATTGACCTCTCAACTTCATCAACGATGTGCTCTGTTCCACCTCTAAGTAGTATTGTCACAGCCTTTGGATTCTTGCAACCCCTTATGAACACCATCTTCTCATCGCCTACAAGCTTCTCTTCAACAATTTCTGCTTCGCCTAAATCTTCTGGCTTAACATCTCTCAGATCTGTAATAATCTTAGCCCCAGTAGCCTTTGCAATCTTCTCGATGTCGCTCTGCTTAACCCTTCTTACTGCCAATACCCCAGCCTTTGCGAAGTAGTACTGGGCTAAATCATCAATGCCCTTCTGGCAGAACACAACGTTTGTTTCAACCTTTGTCAATGATTCAACCATTTCCTTGATCATCTTCTCTTCCTGCTCTACAAATTTCTGTAACATCTCTGGGTCAGTAATTCTAATCTCTGCATCAGTTTCGGTCTCCTTAACCTCTAATGATGCTTTTACAACTGCAATCTTTGCATTCTTAACCCTCTTTGGCATTGATGGGTGTACGACTTCTTTATCAATTACAATTCCATCTACAAGCTCTGTATCTTCTATGCTTCCTCCATGCCTCTTTTCAAGCTTTACATTGTCTTCATCAACCTTGATTTCACCATCTCTCTCCTCAATAACCCTCTTGACCGCTTTAACAACCAAGTCAGCCAAGTAGTTGACGGCATACTCTGCATGCTTGCCCGTTATAGCTGTCGATGCAACCTTCTTTAGTATCTCATCATCGTTGATGTCGATCTTTATTGCAATGCTATCTAACACTTCCATTGCCTTCTCAGCAGCCAATCTATAGCCCCTTGCAATGACCGTCGGATGTATATCGGAATCCAACAACTCCTCAGCCTTCTTCAACAACTCACCAGCCAAAACTACTGCAGTTGTTGTGCCATCTCCAACCTCATTCTCCTGAGTCTTTGCAACCTCAATGATCATTTTGGCTGCTGGATGCTCAACATCCATCTCCTTCAAAATCGTGACTCCATCATTTGTAATGACAACATCACCCAAACTATCAACCAACATCTTATCCATGCCTTTTGGACCCAATGTACTCCTAACAGCCTCTGCAATAACCTTTGCTGCTGTGATGTTCAGTCTTTGTGCATCTCTACCAACTGTTCTCTGTGTTCCTTCCTTCAATATTAAAACTGGCTGACCTTGCAACGTTACCATCCAATCACCTCCTTGTGTAAAATGGTAGAAGTGTAGTTCTATATATTATTTTCGGTTGATTTCTTTTCATTCAACAAGCTTATAAAATCCTTAGGAGAGCTAACACAGCTCAATTCATCTTTCATTACAAAAACAACGGAATTTATGTCTTTTTTAATACTTCTTTCAACTATATAGGCTGCTTTTGTTGAAAGAACGGTAGAAACCTTTCCTAAGATTCTTGCCCTCTTCTCTATTTCTTTAATTTGTTTTACACCCGTCAAAACTGAGTCATCTTCAGCTTTGGACACAACATCAAAGGGAGCATGCTTTAACGGGTGAACTTCAACACCTATGCACCTCAACTGCTCCACAATCTCTTCTTCCTTGCCTTTCAAATCTGTTTTTATTTCCTTCTTTCCCCTAACCTCATCTTGAACAAAGCTAAGCAAGTCAATCGCTTTGATTATGTACGTGCCGAGCAGTTCTTCAAGTTTTAAAGCATTCTCAATTGATGTATCTATACCTTCCTCATATTTCTTTACAGTCCTTCTCGAAACTCCCAGAGCTTTTGCTATGTCCCCCAACGAAACACCGATTCTTTCTCTCGCCTCCCTGATTTTTTCACTATCAAGCTTAACATAATGACCGCCTGGAGCTGAATAAATCATGGGTGGAGTTTTTTCAACGATAAAATCGTAAAATGTGGCTGTATTGATGACAGGCAACCCATACCGGTTGTAAACCACACCTCTCTCCAAATAATCGAACTTGAAGCGTTCACCAACAACAATAGGGCTTGCATTCAGCAATTTGGCAATTGTCTTCATCTCCTCAGCCATTTCAGGCTTTAACGAGTCAATGTTGTAAAGTACCTTTATCAATAAAACCACATCACCCTTTCTAGCAACTATGTCAAAGCATCTAGGCTTAGTCTCAACTATGTCTGTCAGAATAAAACCGACTTTGTCCAGAATTTTGACTATGGAATTGACTATTACTGCTTGCATTCCCAGATAAAAATAGGTATGATTTACTATATAATATTTTGCCTAAGATAGATTAAATTAAGTCAATCTAAGGCTGGATTAATCTAACAATCGCAAGATTAAAAAAGGATTAGTTGTTATAAAATACAAATGTGAATGAAGTACAATCCGAAGAGTTGCTACATGAATTAATTGAAAGGGTTGCGGGAGAAGTTGGGTTGATTATTTATGCGTTAAAGCCGAAAAGGGAATTTACCGATGAGCAACTGGCTTTAGAACTGGGAATAGAAATAAATGAGATTAGAAAAGCCCTATTTTCTTTATATGAGATTGGAATTGCTGAGTACAAAAGGAGAAGAGATGATGAGACGGGTTGGATGGAGTACTACTGGAAAATAAACTACGACAAACAGCTTGATATACTGAAGCATGAATTGGAAAAAACTAAAAAGAAGCTGGAAGAAAAACTGGAGTCTGAAACTTCAACAGTCTATTATATCTGTACGAATGGGTGCATAAAAGTCTCGTACGAGGAGGCGATAGAATTAAACTTCACCTGCCCAAAATGTGGTGGAATGCTAGAATACTTAGATAGTTCCAAAGCCAATGAGAAAATTATGGAGGAAATAAGAAAGATTGAGGAGATGTTGCAAAATCTCACTTAATTATTGTTACTTAATCACCCTGAATTTCAGCATAAACGAACAACCCTTTAAAACCCTCTTTGACGGTCCAGTCGAACGTTACTGTTTTTTGGGTGTTAGAATTGAATTCCTCAAAAAATTCTTTATGAATTTCATATTCAGGATTCAGATATTTTTTAAGTTGTTGATTGTTGAAGATTAGTTCAGGAACCCAATAAAAGAATACCCAGACATTTTTAAGCGCTTCTCCACTGTTGTATATCTTCACATGCACTTTTATACTCTCTCCAGCCTCAGGAGATGGATTGGATAATCTTATTTCCTCTGCTACGAGTTGCATTTAACACCTTTTACTTAGCCTTATAAAAATTTTTTGAAGTTTTAATGTTGTTTTGATTGAGCCAAATTCAAAAATTGATTGCCAAAAGTACTTTTTGAAAAATTAGAGTGTGAGGGGCTAAAAGAGAATCAAAATTAAATAAAATAAATAATAAAAATTATTCTATCTGTTTTATGTATTCTCATACCTTAGGTTAACACCCCTCATATCGTACAGTAGCCCATACCATTTCTCATTGAACTTTAGATATGAGTTCAATCTGTAGATACTGTGGTCTCCTTTGAGTAAAATATGGTAATCCCCTAGTTTTGGATCAACTATCTCAATGTACCTACCTTTGTAATCATAATTTACATCAGAAGCTTTTGAACCATATTTTACATACACGTTTCCTAGCTTGCCTGAAAAACTTACAGAAATTACTAGTTTGGGATTTTTAATTGATTTCAGATCTTCTGAAGATAGTCTAATAACAAAGTACTCTTCTGTGAAAATGTCTTCTAAGCATCCGAGGTACTCTGCTTTAAATCTACTAGGATCAAACCTTGTTGGTACAATTTTATTTTTAGCTACTACATTCAGTTTTTGTGGTTGTCCTGAAGACAGCTCGTTAATCCAATAAGTTGTTACAGCATAATCCATCTGTAATTCAAGATAAAGGGTCATGGTGAAATATTTTATAGTCTTGTAAGCTTGGTAGTTTTGGTAGTACACCCATTGGTTTAAGTTGGTTATAAATGTGCTACTTTTAAGTGTGTTATATGACTCTATATCGTATGCCGGTAAAAGTTCATATAATTGCTCGATTAAGGCTTTTCTCTGCAATAATAAATTTACTACTTGTTTGGAGTCTCCTTTGGTGACATGTAATTTAATATCTCTTCCATTACGTTCTAGTTGCTTTAGATAGTCTCTCACTTTCTCATTGGTGTTTGAGAAATATGGATCTACACCCATTGAGATATAGCTATAACTTATAATGTCAAAGAAATTTTTAATCCCCTCTGCTATTTTCACAACGTTCATTGCTAAAGAGTACGTCCCTAAAACACTACTTACACCAAGTTTCTCAGCTACGAGTTGTTTAATCAAGTCTGTAGGTCCAGAATATACTTCCTCAAATACATCCCTAGCATATTCTTGTGATTTCTGGTTAGATAATTCCATCCACCATGAACTGTTATACCAGTATAATCTATAACCCATATATATTTTTGTTTCATTATCTATAATCATAACCAACTCAGAATACGATGTTTTAGAGTGGCTATCTAGATTACTTAATGTGATCTCTTTAGACCCAAGATTGTTATTTTCATATTGCTCAATCACCCGATTGTTTGCATCTACATAAATAGTAACATAATATCTACCAGAAGTTAATTCTGAGGGAACGGTACATCTAATTACTTCCGTTTCTGACTTGCCTGCTAAAAGTTTGGTGAATGTGTGTGAACAAACGTACCAGTCAATTCCTTTCCTTAATTTTGAGAGGTAAATGTTAACAGTAAACTGTCCTGAATTGCCACTACCCCGATTTTCTACGGTAAGTTCAATATTCATTATTTGACCTGATTGAGATGCATAAATAGAAGACACTAATAGATCTGGGAGATTCTTTGAGGAAATCTTGATTGTAGCACTGTATGCATAGTACCCTAGAGGGTCTTTGAATCCAAAAGTTGGTTTTCTTATGAATTGATACCCTGATGATTTCGTGTCAAATGCAGCCCTCCAATAAATATAGTATGTACCCGCTTTTTCAGCTTTAAATTTAATATCCATTCCTACAGTTGCTCCATTTTTCAAACTACTCCAAGAGTCAACCAGATATCCGCCATAATATTTTTTACGACCATCTTTAAACCAAACAGGGTCTTTGTTTGGAGGATAAACTTTGGTCTTAGACCCAACCGAACTTTTCACTGAGACAACCTTTAAGTATTTGGAGTTTGTCACTACTGTGATGTACCCCTCAGGTGAGTAGTCCCCTGTATTTTTAGCATAAAAAGAAAGCATAAAGATGTCTCCCTAGTTTACATTATATATTGTGGTAGATGGTGTTTTTATCCATTTTATCGATGGGTTGCCAGCTTCCACCACACAAAACATGCTTAAAAGAGTGGTTGTTGCTAAGACCCCGATGTACAACCATTTTAGCTTATACATCAAACCCCCCACTACTACAAGTACAAACTCTTAACTTCAATTTAAATAGACACCAAATGTCCATTAACACTATGTCGTATTTAATATTTTTCATTTTCTATTATTAACAATAATAATATGATAAAACTTATATTTAATTTTTAATGAATATATTAGGATTATTCTTTAAAGAAATTACATAAAATTATAATTTCAAGAATAGTAAAGTTC
>QMZC01000023.1 GCA_003662995.1 Archaeoglobales archaeon | reverse complement strand
GCTGTGACAACCCGTTAAATCAAGTAGTCACAGCATGTGGAAGTGGGGCAGTGGCAGCAAAATCTGCCTATACTTTTGTTAGTGGTGTTGAACTTTGATTTTTTAAGATATGACCTATGTCAATTCAGTAAAAAATAATAAAAAATCAATGGTATTCATGCGTTCCTAACACCACTGGAACTCCAAATTTTTCCTCCAACAGCTTTGCAAAATCTTCAGCACTACCATATGGACATTTTGGAATTGCATTAACCAAGCAGGAGCTTAGATGTATCACGTCTGGTTTAATTTCTGACAACCTCAAAGCCATGCCCGTGTTGGGTACGATCGTTCTGCCTGGACACTCACACTTGACAAAAGCCACAACGCTTGAAGGTTCATCAAACTTCCCTTCTCCGAGTGCTGCAGCCTTCAAACACCTCCACTCTCCAGGACATCCATATCCAGTGTCCATGTATGCTCCACAACCAATTACTACAACTTTTTTCATAAAACCACCAAAAGTTCTTGTATTCTAAAAATTTAAACTTTGCCTTACTTATAATTTAAAAGATTAATGCCAGAAGATAAAAGATTGACAAATTAATCTGCGTGTTTCTTTATTTTATCAATTAGCCCACTTTTACTGAAAGGTTTTTCAATGATTTCTAAAGCCCCAGCTTCCAGCATTTCCTTCCCTTTATGTTTTGCAAAAGCCGTAATTGCCAATATTTTTGCATCCTTATCGATCTTTAAGATCTCTTTGGTTGCATCAATGCCACTCATTTCAGGCATGACTATATCCATCAATACGATGTCCGGTTTGAAAGTTTGGTATTTCTCAATCGCATCCTTACCATTCACTGCCACCTCAACTTCAAAATCTGATAGCATTAACTTTAAAGCCTCTAACAAAGCGATGTCATCTTCTACAATCAGAACTTTCATACCACCACCTACCTGTATTTTTTCAAAAACTCTTTAATTTTTTCTGATTCTATCCACCCCTCATCAAGTTTTTTAATAACATCTACAATCCTTTTTATCTGCTCAATCGTCATGTCTGCAACATCCACATCCATTTTCGTTTCAGCAATAGCCTGTAATGTTGCCAACGGATTTCTTATGTGATCTATCAAAACAGCAAACTGCTCTATGTTTTTCTCAATCTGCTCGTACGCTCTCTTTTTTACCTCATCGAGCTCAAGTGTTTTTATTGCAAAAGCTAAATCGTTAGCCATCGTCTTGAGCAATTCCATTTCCCCCTCTTTTACTCTATCGGTTGTCAGGTATACTGTGATTATACCCTTGACTTCTCCGTCAACAACCATTGGTATGCTTAAAACTTGTTTAAACCCATTCTGTACCGTGCATCCATAACAAGTTTCTTCACTCTTAGCTACCATCAACTTACATTTCAGGGCATCTTTATTACTTTGCAATCTTTTTGTTGTTCTACTACTCTTTCATCCCCATAAAATGCCACTGGAAGAACTCTTCCATTTTCAACCAGACAGATTGTAACGGTGGAGTAATCTTCCAATAAAGCCAGCTCCTCACAAGCTTTTTCCAATAACTTCTGTTTATCTTTTTCATGAATAATTAATTCATTTATGTTGTTTATGGCATTCAGAAGTCTGTTTAGCCTTGTTAGTTCTGTGACATCACTTGCTATCACCAAACAATGTTTCCCCCCAGACAAGTCGATTGGTAAGAAGTTGGCGTGAATGTACTTATTACCCCTTCGATTCCTCAATTCAATTTTCTCACCCCTTTTTATCACATTATCGATAATCCTCATCCTTTTCTCCGCTTGTTCTTTTGGTAGTATCTCAAACAAGTCCTTGCCGACCGGATTTGTACCAATAATTTCTGCCACCTTTGGATTAGCCTCAACAAATACACCATCTTCATTTAATATTGCAACCAAGTTTGGTGAATTCTCAAAAATTTTCCTGAATTTTTCTTCACTCTCCTTAATTTTTCTCTCCATCTCGATTTTTTCTGTTATATCAATCAACGTCCCAACAACAGCAGGTTTTCCTTTATAGATAATTCGTGAGCCAAAAACCTCGTTAGCTCTTACTTTTCCATCTTTTCTTACCATTTTTAGTGTGTAGTTTATTGCATCTACTTTGCCCTCAATTCTAAGTCTAAGGTTTTTATCAACCAATTCTCTGTCTTCAGGGTGGATAAACTGCAATGGACTCTTACCAATTAATTCATCCACTTCATACCCCCATAATTCGGCAAGTTTTGGATTTACGTATTTAAAAACACCGTCTTGGATTAGATATATGCCAACCAAAGATTTTTCAGCCAAGGTTCTAAACATCTCCTCAGATTCTTTAAGCTTTTCCTCCATTTTTTCTTCTCAGTTATATCTATTCTACATGCCAGTGTTTTGTCGTCTGGCAGTTTTATTATTTTCACTTCTACATCTCTAATTTCTCCATCTTTTCTTAGTAATTTGTACTCATAGTGTGATGGGACTTCCTTACCTTCCATTCTCCTTCTGTTGTACTCAATAACTCGTTGCCTGTCTTTTTCGGCGACGAACTTTGAGAGAGGCCTACCAACTATCTCTTCTTTTGTATAACCTGTTAATTTTGCAAATTCTTCATTTACATCGACAAATTTACCATCTTTGTCAGCGACTGTGATTGCAGCTGGATTTTGTTCGAAGAATCTTCTGTATTTTTCTTCACTTTTTTCAATTCTTTCTCCATTTTTTTCTTTTCTGTGATGTCTCTGCTTATCCCTTCAACAGCAACAACTTTCCCATCTTTAAACACAGGCCACTCCACAAATTCCAGATGAATCGTCCTACCATCCTTTGTTATAGCCCTACTCTCAAACCTAACAGTCTCACCATTTATCACCCTCAAAAAGTTATTTTTCAGATTTTCCAAATCCTCAGGATGGCTAAGAACTCTTGCAGTTTTGCCAATCAACTCCTCCTTCCTGTAACCAAGCATCTCCGCATACCTCGGATTAAGATCGATAAATCTGCCTTTTGTATCTACAACAAAGAAGAGGTCTTTAGCTCTGTCAAAGAATCTCTTGTATTCCTCAAGTTTTGTCTCCAGAGTTTTGCGATCGGTGATATCCCTAACGATAGCTTGAATGTAGCATTCATCTCCTAACTTGATGCGATTTAGGCTTACTTCAGCATCAAATAACGTGCCATCTAATTTACAGTGTTTCCATTCAAAAAATTGTGGATTACCCTTTAATGCTGCATTTATCTTTTCTAAAGCTTTTTCTTTCGAATCTCTACCATCCGGTTGTTTTGGTGGTGAGAACTCGTAGGGTTTTTTACCAATTATATCCTCCTTTTTGTTGCAACCAAACATTTCCAGCGTTTTTGAATTGCACTCAACAAAAACATCATTTTTCATCAGAAAGATTGCATCGTTTGCTGATTCGAATAGCATTCGATATCTTTCTTCCGATTTTGATAGTTCCTCTACCTTCTCTTCATACTTTCTCTCCAAATACAAACACAAAGCTGTAAAGATTGCCAATCCTAAAATTGATAGCCCGCCTATGATAAAGACCTCAATCATAACCCTTTAACCTCACAACAAACACACTACCCCTCGGCTTGTTGTCTTCAACGCTTACATCACCACCATACCTTTCAACAACCTTCTTTACTATGTACAATCCTAGACCTGTATGTCCTGTTTCGCCGTAGTAAAAGCCCTCATCAAACAACTTATCCTTAATCTCATTCGGTATTCCCTTGCCGTAGTCTGCAATCCTTATCTCGCAAAAGTCATTAAGCCTGTTTATCGTGACATCTATTCTGTCTGTTTTTCCATGTGTTATTGCATTCCTAACTATGTTGTCTATCACAACTGGTAAAACCTCGTCAGCCAGAACTGTGCAGTTACCTTTGATGTTGAAATCTATGTCATATTTCTTAATCACCTCATCCAGCACCGCTTTAACGCTGTAGGGCTTTAACTCTCTTGTTGTTGTTAACTCCTCAAGCTCTCTCATCTGATTTATCAGCTTCACACTTCTCTCAATCGCTTTGAAGACTTTTTCCAACGCCTTCTCATCTCTATTTTCCCTGTAAAGCTGTAGGTACGCATCTATTACCGTTAAGTCGTTGAGTATGTCGTGTCGCATGATCTTGTTTATCAGACGTAGGGTATCGTTCAATTCGATTAAGTCTCTCTCCATCTTCTTTCTTTTAGTAATGTCTCTTGCCACACCCAATCTTCCAACGACATTTCCCTCATCATCGTGCAAATTTGTAACATTCAGTTCTACAGGTATTCTTTCTCCATCGCTCTTAACAATCTCTATTTCATATACTGGAATAACCTCTCCAGCCAAACCCCTTTTGAACCTATTAATTGTGGACTCGATGTATTCTGGAGCAACGATTTCTGCAAAGTGTTTTCCAAGCATGTCCTTGATTGAATAACCAGTAATCTCCTCAAATTTTCTATTTAGGTAAGTAAATTTACCATTTACATCCAGCACAAACACGATGTCATTAATAGTTTCAACAAGTGTACGATATCTTTTCTCAGACTCTCTTAGCTTGTCTTCCATCAATTTTTTCTCTGTTATGTCTCTAACACTTCCCAAGACTACCCTCTTACCTTTATACATTATAGATTTAACAGAAAACTCACAATATCTTATATCACCATGTTTTGTAATTACTTTTGAAATGTGTGATTCTGGTGCATCTTCTCCCATAAACCTTCTTGTCAAGTAATCTCTAATGCGATCTCTGTCCTCAGGATGAATTAAGCTGAGTGGATCGATTTTGTACAGTTCCTCCTTTGAATAACCTGTAATCTTACAAACGTTGTCATTTACAAACAGAAAACCGTTTCTATCAATCAAATAAACAGCATCGTGTGTTTTTTCTACGAGAGTTCTGTATAACGACTCGGATTCTTTCAGTTTTTCTTCAATTCTTTTTCGATCAGTAATGTCTCTAAAATTGCCTTGAAATCCAACAATTTTGTCTCCTTCCCAAGTCAAACTTATGTTGCCTTCAACAAATATTCTATCTCCCTTTTTCGTTACAACTTCAAATTCAACACCCCTTATATCCTTCTTTCTTTTGTAGCCTTCATAGTATTTCTGAAAAATAAGGTCAGCATACTCATCAGCAACCACTTTTTTAAAACTCTGACCTATTACCTCATCCCTTGAATATTTTGAAAGGTTTTCAAAAGCTTTGTTAACTTCAACAAGTTCGCCTTTTAAATTTGAAACAACGATTACATCCATAGAATTCTCAAAGAGCATCCTATATTTTCGTTCCCTCCTCTTTAACTCCTCCTCCATCTTTTTTCTCTGAGTTACATCTCTGGCAATACCCTGTATTGCAACAA
Organism: Archaeoglobales archaeon; assembly: GCA_003662995.1. GTDB lineage: Archaea > Halobacteriota > Archaeoglobi > Archaeoglobales > Archaeoglobaceae > B5-G16. The sequence goes on along the minus strand of QMZC01000023.1, from coordinate 25,546 downwards.
CCTCACCATCTTCAATAATAGGTCTTGCTCTAATCTCAACCCATATCGGCTCTCCATTTTTAGTACGGCACAGAAGTTCAAAAGGATCTGTAGGCTTTTTTGTTCTTAAAATCTCCTTAATTTTCTCAAAAGCAAGTTGTACGTAACTTTCATCAACTATATCCGCTATATTTCTCTTTCCTAATTCTTCTTTGGTATATCCAAAAGTCTCAAAAGCAATTTTATTTGCATCAATAAAATGCCCATTGAGATTATGAACGTAAAAGATGTCATTGGCATTCTCCCACAGATCTCTATACCTCTCTTCATTCCTCCTTAACTTCTCTTCAATTTTCTTTTTCTCAGTAATGTCAAAGAATATTCCAAATCCCGCAGCTTTGCCGTTAAAAATTGTATTTGAAAAAGAAAATATGCCCCACCTGACTTCACCATTTTTTGTGCAATAGGGAATCTCGTAAACATTTGGTTCAACAATCTCCCCTCTTTGTATTTTTTTACCTTTTTCTTTGGCAATTTCTCTTAAATCAGGATGAACAACCTCCCAAAAGTGCATTTTCAGCAACTCGTCTTTTGTAAACCTTGTAAATTTCTCACATGCCGAATTACAATATACAAAGTAATCATCTTGGTAGATAAAAACACCGGCAATTGAATTCTCAGCCAAAGTTCTGAAACCTAACTCCCTCTCTTTAAGCTCCTCTTCAAACTTCTTTCTTTCCGTAAAATCTTCTGCAAAATGCAAAAACATTGTAGAACCATCAATATTCAACTTGCTAACTCTAACCCTTAACCATTTACCGATACTTGATTCATAAAACTCCTCCTCACCTTTCCAACCTCTCAAAAGATTCATTATTGCACAGTATTCTGGCGGAGAATCGGTGGAATGAAAAACCCTGTAACATTTTTTACCTACAACGTCACCAAAGAGTTCTTTCACTTTGTCGTTAATCATGATAATGTTAAAGTCTTCATCAATGACTGCAGCAAACAGGTCCAATTGATTTAGGATGTGTGCAAGGTCAACAGTAATACTTTTCATAATAATTGTGATGAAGTAAAGCTTATTTAATTTTTGTGGTGTACTGTTCAACTTTTCTTAACTCAATTGTCAACAATTTTTCTGATACAAATTCGAAAATGATTTAAAGCTGGCTTATGAAAAGAATTCGGTGATAATATGGTTAATTTTGAACTTACTCAGGAACAAAAGGATATACAGAAAGCTGCGAGGGAATTTGCAGTAAACGAGTTTACAAAGGAAAGGGCTGAAGAGTACGACCAAAAAGAGGAATTTCCATTCGATTTATGGAAAAAGGCATGTGAGCTTGGATTTATTGGTGTGCATTTTCCTGAAGAGTATGGTGGGGCTAGCTTAGGAATTTTGGAGAACACACTGATTGTTGAAGAGTTTTGTAGAGCGGATAGCACAATTGGTAGTGCAATAATACTTGCTGACTTCTCGTCAGAAGTTGTAATGAGATTTGGAAGTGAACAGCAAAAAGAGGAGGTTTTGCCAAAGGTTGCTGGTGGTAAAGCAATTACTGCAGGCTGTTACACTGAACCTGAAGCAGGAAGTGATTTGACTATAATAAAAACTAAGGCGGAGAAGGAGGGGGATGAATGGATAATAAACGGGACAAAGACGTTTATCACAAATGGAACAATAGCAGATTACTTCATCGTTTTGGCGGTTACTGATCCAGAGGCAAAGCCAAGGTATAGGGGATTTACAACATTTCTCGTGAAGAAGGATGCTGAAGGATTGACAACGAGCAAGATTGGTGGAAAGTTTGGAATAAAGGCATCTCCAACTGCAGAAGTCAACTTTAAAAATGTTAGAGTTGGAGATGATGCAATAATAGGGCAGCTAAACAAAGGATTCTACCACGTATTGGAGTTTTTTGATGAGAGCAGGATTGAAATTGCCGCTCAAGCTTTGGGCATAGCTCAAGGAGCTTTTGATAGAACAGTCGAATACACAAAGCAGAGAAAGCAGTTTGGACAGCCGATTGCAGCGTTTCAGGCTTTACAACATAGACTTGCCGACTTAAAGACGCAAATTGAGACTGCAAGGCTTTTAATTTACAAATCAGCCTGGAATTACGACCAAGGCAGAGTTGATCCGGGCTTAACCTCAATGGCTAAATACTGGGCTGGGAAGGTAGCAGTTAAAGTTTGTGATGAAGCCATTCAGATGCATGGAGGATACGGATACATAGCTGAATATGAGGTCGAGAGATTTTATAGAGATGCAAAGATAACTGAAATTTACGAAGGAACCAAGGAAGTTCAGCTAAATACGATTGCCAAGGATTTGTTGGGTAAATTCAAGTAATTTCTGATTTTTCCAATTTTCTCCCGTTTATTGTTATTTTTTTAAATTTAAGTTTAGAGTTACGATATTCTGCTTGGTAAGCATGATACCACCGTTAGCCACGTCTTTATTGGGTTTACCACTCAGGTTGCTTGCGATAGGAATTATAGGAGCCATAGCTTTTCGTGTTGTAATTTACTTGCTTACCGCATTCTTTGCAAGACCAATCGTAACGTTGTGGTGGATTCTCGTGTATGGGCATTGTAAATCCAAGCAGAGTTCGTTAAGTCAAGTTTAATAAGTTAAGTATTTAAAATGAACAAATAAGAAAAAATTAAATACGATTTTGTGTTAAGCTATTTAAATGATTTACAAGGATGAAAAAGAAGTTCAAAATGAGCTAACAGATTTTGATATTAGTAGAAGAACGTTTACAAAGATGGTTTGTTATTGCGTTGCGTTAGCCTTAGGCATCGGTTTTGCTGGATGCAGTCAGCGAAGTTTGACCTAACCCTCATCTATACCAACCCAAACAGAGACGCCGTACCAACCATCAGACCCATCCACATGGATGGAAAAATACGGAGATCTTATCATCACAGAGGACGGTGTGCCTGAGATAGAAAAATGGGTAAAAGTCTTGCCTGATGGTTCTGTCGATGCCTCCAAAATAAGCGAATTTGAAAAAGAAGTACTCGGAAAATATAAGGTGTACGGCAAGGTAATAGCAAATCCTACCAATACAGGACCAAAAGAATTCGACATCCCGAAAACAGCATACAATGATGATATAATTGGCAACACACCCGAACTATGGAAAGAGGTGATGGTGTATAGACTTGCTATCTTTGATAAAAAAAGAGATTTACCATATAGTTGGTTAGTCATTATAGCAATCGAATTTATAGAAAAGGATGGCAATTCAGGTTTTGAATTGCTAAAAGCAATAAATGAAAACACTTGAAACTTGTTTAAACTGGCAGAAAAATATAAGATTAAGAAAAAACTAAAAGTGTTTAGCATGAAAGTTCACACTTTAAGCAACATCCAGAAGAAGGAGATCATAGATAAAGTAATCAGAATACTTAAAAAGAGAGAGGAAATAGTTTTTGCATACCTTCACGGTTCGTTTCTCACTCATGATTTTAGAGACATAGACCTTGCGATTTACCTAACGGAGAGTAAAGATGTTCTGTATGAAGTCAAACTCGGAGTCGAACTTGAAAAAATTCTCAAATTTCCTATGGACGTGAGAGTTCTAAACTCTGCCCCACTCACTTTTAGGTTCAAGGTGATTAAGGATGGTTTGCTGCTTTTTAGCAAAGATGAAAAAATAAGATGCAACTTTGAAGCACTAACCATCTCAGAATACCACGACTTTAGCTATTTCAGAAAGAAGTATCGGAGGGAGGTTCTTGGAATTTGATGAGGAAAAGGTAACCAAGCTCTCATCTGAACTTTTCAATGCATTTGAAAGGTTAAAAGAGCTTGCAACCTTACCAAAAGATGATTTTTTATCTAACCCATATTTTATTGCGAGTGCTAAGTACTTCCTTATCATTGCTATTGAAGCTGCAATCGACATGTGCAATCATGTGATATCTATGAACAGATTAAGGATTCCTGAAGATTACGCTGACACGTTTAGAGTAATGGGTGAAATTGGATTCTTCGATAAAGAGTTTGTGGACAGACTCGTACAAATGGCTAGATTCAGAAATAGACTTGTTCATTTGTACTGGAACGTCGATGATGAAATACTATGAAATACTCCAAAAAGATATTCAGGATTTAGAAGAATTTGTCAAAAGATTTATAGAAGGTTTAAAGCAAGAATGAAAAAATTTTTGAGTTTTGATTATTCATCAAATTCATCAAGTTCTGGAGAAAGACATATCACAAGCCCCGTTTAGCTTAAGATTTTCAGCTTAAAACAATATCAAATTAAGCCAACCAAGAATCGCCAATATTTTATAACTTTTCACAACACTTTTTTTGTGGAATTTTGTCAGAAATGCCTTGATAGGGTTGGCTTTGAGTTGAGGAATAAAATTGAGACAAAAATTGTTAAACCCAAAGAATGTTTACTCTGCTCGGGAATACTTTACAAAATAGATGAAATTGCTGAAAGCATTGTTAATTACCTAAAGGATTACGAATTTGAAACTTTTCAGGTTGGTTGCAGACTTGAAGGCAGTATTAAAGCCTTGGAGGAATATCTGTTTGAAGAGTATGGAGACTGGATTAACGAAAGAAGAAGCATAAAATTTCAGTTTAACAGGGAATTGTCAAATTCCTTAGAAAAACATGGAAAACGTCAATCAAAGAATCCCGATGTGACAATCTTGTACAACCTTGAAAGGCAAAAATTTGATGTTAAAATTCACCCAATCTACCTCTACGGCAGGTACATAAAGAGGGTCAGAGGTCTATCACAAACGAGATGGCTATGCAACTGTAAGACAGGATGCGAGGAGTGCAATTACACGGGAAGGCGTTACTTGAGTGTTGAAGAACTGATTGGTGAGCCATGCGTAGAGATTTTCAAAGCCGAGGATGCAATCTTACATGGAGCGGGTAGAGAAGATGTCGATGCGAGAATGCTTGGAAATGGGAGACCCTTCGTTTTAGAAATTGTAGAGCCGAAGAAAAGAAGTGTTGACTTAAAGGATGTTGAGGAAGCTATTAATCAATCAACAAATAAAGTTAAGGTTAAGAACTTAAAATTTGTAAACTCCAAAGCCATCGAATTTTTGAAGAATGCGAGATTCAAGAAAATATATCGAGCCAAAGTTGTGTTTGCTAGGGATATTGATAAAGATGTTGAAAGCAAATTAAACAACGCCATCGAAAAGTTGAAAAATGCTGAAATCATGCAGAGAACGCCAAAGAGAGTTGAACACAGAAGAGCGGACTTAACCAGAAAAAGAAAGGTGTACGACATTCGTGTTTTATTGTTAAAGCACAACATAGCAGTTTTGGAGATAGAGGCAGAGAGTGGATTATACATAAAAGAATTGGTTAGTGGAGATGAGGGCAGAACAAAACCGAGTTTAAGCAGCATCGTTGGAGTTGATGCAGTGGTTGAGAAATTGGATGTCATCAGCGTTGAGGGTGGTTTGGATGCTCTATTGAATACTTAGGCGCATTGCGGTTTACCTGCCCATTATATACTTTCTACCTACTCTGACTCAAAATTGAAAATTGTTTGTCCCATTTAACGAAGCAATTTGCCAATGATAACAAGTTGCCAACGAGTTTATTTAAATTTTATTGAATTTAATAAAATTAATAAAATTTCAAAGATTGTGTTTTTAAAGTAAATTCTAACTGGTTTATCGTACTTCTCGCTTAATATTCTAATTTCCCTCTCCTTTTTTAACCAAAATTCTTTTGATAATTCTTTGTATTTTTCTTCTAGTTCTGGGAAATTATTGCTTATTGCCTCAAAAATTTCTTTTCTACACGGATTTAAGTTTAGATCCTCAAAAGATATGTGATCAACAAATGGAGAAACTTCTCTAAAGATCTCTTCCAAATCGGTCAAGTATGGGAGAATTGGTCCGACAAAAACATAGGTGTAAAATCCCTCATCCTTTAATTTTTTTAAGAGCGTCTAACCTTGCATGTGAACTTGGAGAGAGTGGCTCAAACACCTTTTTAACGCTCTCATTTAAAGCTGTTATGGTCAAACCAAGCTCGCATCTTTTAAATCTCCTAAACAAATCAACGTCTCTCACGATCAAATTAGACTTTGTTAAAACAAGCAATCTTAAGTTTGTATTTAAGTTTTGGAGAACTTTTCTTGTTAATTGATACTTCTTTTCGATTGGTTGATATGCGTCTCCACCTGTACATAGAATAGCAACTCCTTTTTTGTTTTTACTTTCTTTAGCAACCAATTCTGGAGCATTTATTTTTACATCAACGAATTCTCCCCATTTTTCTTTCTGCTTTCTCCACCTACAAAGAAATTTCAGATAACAGTAAATACAATTATGAGTGCATCCACGATAATAGTTTACTCCCCAGTCGGCATCCGGAATTTTGGTTTTGTGAAATACACTTTTTGCTTTTACTTCATATATTTTGAACATGCTTTAAATGAAGTAAAATGGCTTGTTTAAATCATTTTTTGGAATGGCCATTTAATTTTGCACAACAAACAGTAGAGCTTTTGATAATGACCCTACGCATGACTTAGCGTTGAGTAAGTCTTTTAAATCCTTAAAATATTTTATGCAAATTTTGCCCATATCTTGCCTGTTTTTCAACTCGCAATCTTTATTATACATGCCACGTTCAACGTTCTAATTGTTTTAGAGGAAGCCTTAAATACCTAACAATACCATGGCTTTTGCTTACAGGAGGTTTTAAGTATGGGTTGGAAATCTCATGGTTTTCGTTTCAAATCAGGAAGAAAGTTGAGGAAAAAGGTTAGAGAGAAAGGGGTAAGGATCAGGAAAGTCCTGCAAACGTTTGATGTTGGACAATCAGTCCACATTGATATAGAGCCTGCAGTACACAAAGGCATGCCACATCCCAGATTTCAAGGGAGAACGGGCGTAGTAATTGGACAGAGAGGCAGAGCATATCTCGTGAAAATCAGGGACGGTGGGAAGTACAAAACCCTAATCGTTCGCCCCGAACACCTAAAACTTCAGGGGTAGTATGTTTAAGGAAGTTGAGGAGTTCGACTACATAACGATCTCAGAGGCTAAGGAGATAATGGAAGAGATAGCCAAGAAGAGGCAGGAGAGGGCAGAGTTACTTTTTGAGACGAGAAGGGCATTAAAACACCTAAGAAATTTTGCAAAACTACCGCCTGAGAAGGCAAAGGAATTGGTTGAAGAGTTAATCAAACTCCCGCAAGTCCAAAGGAGAGATATAGCGGTAAAGCTTGCTGACTTGATGCCGAGAATTCCCGATGAAGTTAGAATAATTTACGCAAAGGAGAGGTTCACAATAACTCCAGAGCAAATCGAGGAGATTCTTGAGATAATAGATAAGTATAGGATTTAAAGAAAAAAATAAATAGTTTTTCAGCAATTTTGCCTAAGGAGCGATCACCATGGACAGAAGGAGGAGAGAGAGGAGGGAGATAGACAAAGAAAAAATGGAAGATTATGGTTACATTCTTGATTTTATGCCTTACGGTCATCCTGATGATAAAAGACCCATTCACAGGAGAGAACCGATCGCCCAAATCGTGGGTGAGAAGTTTTTTACACTTTTGGAGGTTAGCATAAAAAAGGGTTTAACTCCATTGGTGATGGACAAAGTGTACATTGGAAAAGAGGAGAGAGATGTTGTTAATAAGATAAAAAAGAGGTTGAGATACGATCAATTAACTCCAGCAGCAAAATCAGAATTACCATACGTTTTGGAGCACATCGTAAAAACTTATGCTGACAGATTTGTTGAATTCTTTAATAAAGCTGAGCCTATTACAACAAGATTGCATCAGCTTGAGTTGTTGCCGGGGGTTGGCAAAAAAACGATGTGGGCAATAATCGATGAGAGGAAAAAAGAGCCATTCAAGAGTTTTGAAGACATTGCAAACAGAGTTAAAGGTTTGCAACATCCTGAGAAATTGATAGTTAACAGGATTATTTACGAGTTGAAGAATCCAGGTGTGAAATACAAAATTTTTACCGTTTAATTTTGTATAGCAGAAGGCTGATTTGTCCCAACCAATTGAATTCTCTGCAAAAATTATCTTTCAGCACTACAAAAGAGGCATTATTAAAAATTTTCAATAGACCAGATGTAATAGAGAGCTTTGAAAAGAAATCAAATGAGCATGTTCAAACCTTCAATGAACGCTTCGACAGAAGCCATAATTATGTCTGTTCTTGCCCCCCTAGATGTAACTATTCTGTTCCCCCTCTTAAGCTGGATTATGACATCAACCAAAGCATCTGTTCCACCAGTTATTGCATCAACATGATAGCTTAACAACTCTATGTCTGCATATTCTGAAATTGCCTTTTTTATCGCATTTATTGCAGCGTCAACAGGTCCTAAGCCAGTAGCAGCCTCAATTCTCTCATGACCATTGATTCTTAGCTTAACACTTGCTGTTGGTGTTATACTCATGCCACTCACGATTGATAGTCCTTCAAGTTTAACTTTCTTCTCTCTCTTAATCTGCAATACAGTTTCAACTATCGTTTTGACATCGGCATCCGTCACCCTTTTACCTTTATCCCCAATCTCTTTAATTCTATTCAGAATCTCAAGCATCTGCTCCTTTGTTGCTTTGTAGCCGAACTCCTTCATTAAAGCCTCAACGCTTGCCCTCCCAGCGTGCTTTCCTAAGACTAGCAACCTCTCTCTCCCAACTGTTTCAGGAGATATTGGCTCATAAGTTGTTGTATCTCTAAGCAAAGCTGATGTGTGTATGCCACTTTCATGAGTAAAGGCATTATCACCAACTATCGGCTTGTTCGGCGGAACGGCAACCCTTGTTAGTTTCTCAACTAACTTGGAGGTATTGTATATGTTTTTCTTGTTAATCCTCGTCTTTATTCCGTAAAGAACTTCTAAAGCCATAACGACTTCTTCCAAAGCTGCATTTCCTGCTCTCTCTCCCAATCCATTGATTGTGGCGTGAATTTCAGTAGCACCACCTTTTACGGCGTATATCGTGTTTATCGTCGCTAATCCAAAGTCGTCGTGGCAGTGTATTGAAATCGGAATTTTAAATTGTGATGATAACTCCTTCATTATGCTTTCAGCCCTTTCAGGCGTCAAAACACCTACAGTGTCACAATAACTTAGTCTATCAGCTTTGGCATCAACTGCCGCTTCAAACAACCTCTTTATGAATTCCAATTTACCTCTTGAAGCATCTTCTCCACCAAACTCAACTATTAAGCCTCTCTCTTTAGCATATTCTATTGTTTCAACTGAAATTTGAATAACATCCTCTTCACTTTTCCCCCTAAACTTACTCTTTATGTGAATCTCCGATGAGGGGGCGACCATAAAGACCGAATCGGCATTCGCATCGGCTGCAGCATCGATATCTTCCTTCTTTATCCTTGCAAAACTACAAATTTCCGCATTCAATCCAGCTTGTGAAATTTCTTTAATTGCATTAAAATCTCCTTCAGAGGCTATGGCTGTTCCAGCCTCTATTATATCAACACCCAACTTATCTAAAGCGCTGGCTATCAACATCTTCTGCTCAACGCTCAGCGAAACACCTGGTGTCTGCTCACCATCCCTGAGTGTTGTATCCAAAATTTTCAGCGTCATTCAGCTAAAAATCGACACGCTTTTTAAAATTCTTTTGGCTGTAATCTGAATTTGTAGTTTCCCAAAGTTATTTCATATAATCAAACCACCTTCAAACATAACCGTTTTATATCCCTTTTTATTTCTTCTCTTATCTTCTCAACTTGCTTCTTCCTTTCCTTTTTTGTAACATCGTAAAAACTATTTTGGTTGGAATGCCTTTGCCGGACACTTTTCAACATCCATATCTGCCGGAACTTCATGCCCAAAGCAATTGCCCTTTGTTTCGTCAATTGGCTCATAAAACTTGCAGTCTTTCTTTTGAAAGAATGATTTTATTAAATTCTATTCCTCCATTTCTCATTCCAGTACTTTTTGATGACTTCCAAAGCTACAAGCTTTTCACCGCTCAAAAACCTTATGCAAGCTCCTCCTGCCGTTGAAACGTGGTCCATCTTTGCGTCAATTCCAATCATTCTTGCAGCCGATGATATGTGACCTCCACCAACAACTGAAAACTTTGCTTTTGATACAGCCTTCAGGATTTCTGACGTACCTAATGTAAACCTCTCATCCTCAAAAACACCTGCAGGACCGTTTATTACTGCAGCATCGTACTTTGAAATTTCTTTGGATAACATGGATATTGTTTCAATTCCGATATCCATTATCCTTGAACTCCCATCAAAATCGTTAATGTTTACATCTTTTCTTACACCTTCAACTTCAATTCCGAAATCGAAGGGTAGGATTATCTTATCCTTATAACTTTCGAAAATCTTCTTCATCTCCTTGTCATCAACCCCCTCTTTGTTTTCTTCAACAATCTTTTTGTTAACCTCCCCCAACTCAACTCCATCGAGCATCAAAAAGTAATTAGCCACTACACCTGTCAAAACAACTCTTTCCGCAATATTCTTTTTCAGCACATTTTTCATAACCTTAACAGAATCCTCAATTTTAGCCCCTCCCAATATGAATATTTTCTTTCCAGGACTTTTTATTGCTGTCGATAAAGCTAAAACCTCCTTTTCAACCAATCTCCCAACAACTGAAGGCAACACAGGAACAAAACCAACGAGAGAAGCATGGGAGCGGTGGCAGGCGGAAAACGCATCATTGACAAACAAATCAAAATATGGCATGAGATTTTTAACTAGATGACTTGACGAATGTTCTTCTGCATCTCTCTTGAGCTGTTCCTCCGAATAAAAGCGAACGTTCTCTAACAACAAAATCTCCCCTTTTTTCAATCTTTTTATCCTGCTTATTGCTCTACTGCTGAATATTTCATCAATGTACTCAACTTCTCTCCCAACAAGCCTTGAAAGGACATCGGAATGACTTTTCAAGGTTGTGAAATCTTTTTTACCTGGTCTGCTCTGGTGAGCTAGTAAAACGAGTTTTGTATCTTCTAGCTCCTTTATCGTCGGCACATGACTTTCAAAACGCGTTGTATCCAAAATTGTTGAGTTAACAATGGGAGCGTTAATGTCAATTCTTAGCAGAACGTTCTTGTTGTTGAATTCTATATCATCTAAGGTTGGCAAATCTTCAATCATTGTATCTGTATAGCCCTATACAATTAAAAAATTTTTGAAAGTTTGCACTACTCCATATTTATCCTTCTCCTTTTAAATACAAGTTCACAATGCTTTCCCCCATAATCGTTGCAAGTTCAAATTCTGGAAGAACTTCCGTCAACTTTTTGGAAGTTGCCCAGGTGTAAAGTTAAGTTAATTTGGAAATTGCCTTAATAAAAGTTAAATCAAAAAACGTTTTAAGATGATATAGCAAAACAAAAACAAATGGACATAAGAGAGCAAATCAAACGGTTGGAGGAGGAAATCAAAAACACATCCTACAACAAAGCTACCGAACATCACATAGGTAGGCTGAAAGCTAAACTTGCAAAGCTTAGGGATGAGCTTGAGAGCCAGAAAGCTAAGGCAAGAAGGCAGGTTTTTTCAATTAAGAAGGAAGGTGATGCCACCGTTGTGCTGGTTGGTTATCCATCAGTGGGAAAGTCAACATTGCTCAACGCATTAACTGGAGCTAAGAGCGAGGTTGCAGACTACGATTTTACAACACTAAAACCAATTCCCGGAATGCTTGAATACAAAGGGGCTAAAATCCAGATTATAGATGTCCCGGGATTGGTTGAGGGAGCAGCGAAGGGTAAGGGGAGAGGTAAGGAAATCCTCTCAGCAGTGAGAAATGCCGATATGGTTTTAATTATTACAGATGTTTTCAACATCAATAGCTTAGAAGTTATTAAAAGAGAGTTGTATGAGGGAGGTATAAGGCTAAACCAAAAACCTCCGGAAGTGATAATCAAAAAGAAAGATAGAGGCGGTATAAAAATAACTTCTACTATTCCATTATCCTTGGATGAGAGGACGATCATAGAAATACTAAGAGAATACAGAATACACAATGCAGATGTGCTGATTAGAGAGGACATAACGATCGACAGGTTAATAGATGCCATATTGGCTAACAGAGTTTACATTCCTGCAACCTATGTTATAAACAAGATTGATTTGTACAATGTTGAATTGGATGGAGCAATCCCAATTTCTGCTGAAAAGAAAATTAATTTGGACAAATTAGTTGATGAAATCTATAACAAACTGGAATTTATAAGGATTTACTTAAAGCCTCCAGGTGGTAAGATCGAAAGTGAACCGATGATTTTAAGAAAAGGAGCGAGAATAGAAGACATTTGTAAAAAATTACACAGAGACATGCTTAGAAACTTTAGATACGCCAAGGTTTGGGGCAAGTCAGTTAAGTTTGATGGGCAGAGGGTTGGTTTGGAACATGTGGTTGAAGATGAGGATGTTGTAACAATATATGCCTAACATTTTTTATCTAAGATAAAACACCCTTTAATTTTTTAGGTTTGTTTGCGGTGTTAGCATCAATGTCAATGGCAGCTAAACCAATAAGGGAGATTGCAACAAGACGGAAACATAACGAGTGTTGATGTTTGATTGCATTAAAGATGTCAGTTGGCAAAATCAAGCAAGACATGATTGCTGACATGAATGGTGATACGATGCGTTCAAAATACTGATGTTGGCCACTGGCGATAAAGATGAGTTGTTCTTTGAAGATGGCTTTGGATGATAGCAAAGTAATTGGGGGTTGGATTTATCAATCAGATTAGGGTTAGTGTGATGGGAATAGTGTCTAAGTTTGTTTGAAAATTGTTTCGTATTCCAGTTAATGATTTTGACTATTTTAAAGAAACCAAACAAAATTGCAATAAATAGCCATTTATGGAAAAACAACGGGATTACAATCGCCAACTGGTTTTGCTTTTTTGATGGATTCTAGTAAAAACAACCTTGCCAAACGGCACGCATCATCCAAAGTACTCCCTTTTGCCAAGTAACACGTCAAAGCTGTTGAATAAACGCATCCCGTTCCATGAATTTCAAAAGATGAAAATTCAGCTTCAACCGTAAACGTTTCCGACTTTTCTAAATCATAGACAACATCCTTGCCATCCAAACTTCCACCGGTTATTATTGTTGAACAGCCAAATTCTTCAGATAATTTTTTGGCAACTTTCTTAGCATCCTCCACACCCTCTATTCTTTGATTTGCCATCAAGGATGCTTCGCTTGCGTTTGGTGTTATGTAGTTGCAGACATTTGCCAACACTCTATAAACATCCATGTTTGTAAATTCAAACCCAACTGATGCTTTAACAACTGGGTCTAAAACCTTTGGAATGTCCAATGACTTAATCCTCTCAGCAATCAATTTAGCAGCCCCAATATCGCAAACCAATCCAATCTTAATCCCAATAATGTTCAGGTCATCCAGTACAGCCGAGATTTGCTCATCAATCGTATCGGCACTTATTTTTTCAATTCCATAGACGTTGCATGTGTTCTGGAAGGTGATGGTGGTGATAACCGATGAGGGGTGAAAGCCAATCGATGAAATCGTTTTTATATCAGCATGAATTCCAGCCCCACCGCAAACATCAAAACCGGCTATTGTTAGTATCGAAGGAAATTTCATAGTGCTAGTTGGCAAATGTTTTAAAAATTGTTTTGTTGTTCGATCTTTTTACTTCACAAAATTTAAAGAAAAACAATTAAATTTCTGCGGTATAATTTCCAAAAATGAGAGATAAAATCCTTTCAACTCTGGAAAATTACGATAAAGACAAGATATGCATAGCAACCTTGGGTAGTCATTCTGCTTTAAACATCTTAAAAGGGGCTAAAGACGAGGGTTTCAACACAATCTGCATTTGTAGGGACAAGGAAAGAATAATCTACGAATCTTTTGGTGTTGCTGATGAAATAATCCCGATAAAGGATTATCCCGATTTGCTTGACGATAGACTTCAAAACAAGCTGATTGAGTCAAATGTTATATTAATCCCGCACGGCTCGTTCAACGCTTACATTGGAAGTTTAGAGAAATTAAGGATTCCAATCTTTGGTAACAGGGTTTTGATGGAGTGGGAGGTGGATAGGGATAAACAAAAAGAATGGTTGGAGAAAGCAGGTGTAAGACTGCCAAAAACGTATTCAAGCCCTGAGGAGATTGATGGGTTGGCAATAGTGAAGTTTCCCGGAGCTATGGGTGGTAAGGGATACTTTATAGTTGCAAGCAAAGACGATTTTTATGAGAAGGCTAAAAGAATGGTTGAAATCGGTCTAATCACAGAGAATGAAATAAAAAATGCATTCATTCAAGAGTACGTTTTTGGTGTGAACGTTTATTTCTCTTTCTTTTACTCTTACATACTAAACAGGATTGAACTCATAGCAATGGACAGGCGGTACGAATCGACAGTTGATGCTTTGGGTAAAATTCCAGCAGACATTCAAATTAAGGCAGAGATAATGCCCACTTACACAGTCATAGGCAACTTTCCGATTGTTTTAAGAGAAAGTTTGTTATCTCAGGCTTTAAAAGCTGCAAAAGACATTGTTGAGGTTTCGAAAGAAATAGCGTATCCCGGAATGGTTGGGCCGTTTTGCATTGAATCCGTTTTCGATGAGAATGCGGAGATGACTGTATTCGAGATATCTGCAAGGATTGTAGCTGGAACAAACGTTGGAATTCCCTTTTCACCATACTCATACATCCTCTGGGGGGAGAACATGTACATGGGGAGGAGGATTGCAAGGGAGATTAGGTTAGCAGTTGAAAAAGATTTGTTGAACGAGGTAGTTTATTGATTTTTTATTGATTTATCGATTTTTGTGTAGCTATACACAACAGTCATATATCTATGTTCAAAGTAGGGATTATGAAAAGAGCATTGTTGCTGATCATTACAGTAACATTACTATTTTCCGGTTGTGTAGAACCTAGAATAGAGTATGTGAAAAACAGTTGGGGGGAGGTCAATGAGGAATACACAGAAATGGTAACCAAAGTAGGAGTTCACAATCCCCTACCAGTTCCTCTTCCGGTAAAAGATATTAAAATTGAAATATTTATGAATGGTATAAAAATGGGGCAAGGTTCTGCTGTTAAAGCTGACATAGGGGCAAATACCATATCTGATGTAGTAATTTCGACAAAAATTGATAACGATAAAATCGTCGAATGGTGGGTTAGTCATGTAAAAAACAATGAGGTCACAAACGTTGACGTTAAGGGGAAAACTATACTCGACATTCTTAGTATCACCCAATTCGATTACCCAGTTGAGTACAGTAGTAAGATTAAAACCCAAATTTTGGATTCTATGGGGTTCAAGAATATTAAAAAGTTTGGTGGATTGCTTGTTGAAAGTGTAAATGCCAAATGGGGTGATGTCAGCAAAGATTATACTGAAATGAAGGTCAACGTTAAATTCAAAACCTCTTCACCAATTCGAATAGTTAAGTTGAGGTATTACATCGAGCTTAATGGAATTAAGCTTGCAGATGGGGTTGATAACGTCAATAAAGACCTTGAATCCTCAAAGAACGTTGAATTTAGCGTGTACATTGATAACAGCAAAATACCAAGGTGGTGGGTCAGCCACATAAAAAATGGGGAAAGAAGTGTTGGTAAAATTGTGATCAAGCCAGTTGTTGAAATTGCTGGTAGTGAGTATAAGATACCGTTAATTGAGCAATCGATAAATCTTAAGACAAACATGTTTGGTGAGTGATAGTTATGACTGATGAAAGTAAAAAAAGTAAAAACAAAGAGAAGTTTGATTATGCTAAGGCTGGTGTGGACATAAGACAGGAAGAGAAGGCTATAAAAGCATTGACTGATAAAATAAAGCACATTAGAATGGGTTTTGGAGCACCAATTTTGATGGGGCATTACGCAAGTGTTGTTGATGTTGGCGTTGGTTTAGCTATCACAACCGATGGTGTTGGAAGCAAGATAATGGTTGCAGAGGCTTTAAACAAGTACGACACGATTGGTATTGACTGTGTTGCTATGAACGTTAACGATCTGATAGCAATTGGTGCTGAGCCAATAGCAATGGTTGACTACATAGCCATACAGAAGCCTGACGAGAGAGTAATGGAGGAAATAGCTATTGGACTGCAAAAGGGATGTGAGATGGCGAACATCACGTTAGTTGGGGGAGAGACTGCTACACTGCCAGAAATGATCAATGGGGTTGATTTAGTAGGCACAGCAATAGGTGTTGTTGAGAAGAACAAGATAGTAACAGGGGAAAAGATAGAGGTTGGAGATGTTATCGTTGCCATTGAAAGTAGCGGTATCCACAGTAACGGCTTAACCTTAGCAAGGAAAGTTGTTGAGAAAAGTGGGTTGAGCTACAAGGATGAGTTTGATGGTACTACGATTGGTGAAGAGTTGCTAACGCCAACCAGAATATACATTGAAGTTTTGGATGTTATCAAGAATTACGAAGTTCACGGCTTAGCTCACATCACCGGTGGTGGGGTGTTAAATCTAAAGAGGCTGAAAGATGTTTGCTTTAGAATAGAAAAGCCATTAAAGCCGCAAAAGATCTTTAGATTTATTCAGGAGTTGGGAAATGTTGACGAAGATGAAATGTATAGGACTTTCAACATGGGAATGGGCTTTATGATCGTTCTACCAAAAAGCGAGGCTAAGAAAATTGGTGTTGGTAAAGTTGTTGGGCACGTTGAAGAAGGAGAAGGGGTTTACGTTAAGGACTTGAGGATTGATGTTGAATAGGGCCGGTATAAAACAAGAAAATTTTCGAATTGATAAGGAAAAGCTTAAGGAGTTGAAAAGAAAAGGGATTGTTTAATTTTTTAATTCACAACTTTATCTCCTCAATTTTTCTCAAAATCTCATCATCGTTGAAAGGGAGTAAAGGCATGAAAATTGGT
This sequence comes from Archaeoglobales archaeon, assembly GCA_003662995.1. Taxonomy (GTDB): domain Archaea; phylum Halobacteriota; class Archaeoglobi; order Archaeoglobales; family Archaeoglobaceae; genus B5-G16. Next base: position 8,674 of record QMZC01000023.1, on the reverse strand, counting down.
TTGGTTCTTTTTCTTAAAATGTTAATGTAATCCTCGACTTCTTTAGCAGTTATGGATGTGAATATCCCGTTGTGTTCCATTTCAAAGGCTTTTTCTATATCTCCTTCAAAAACATCTATTTTCCTATAACAAGCCCAAGGTTTTAGCAATTTCTTAAATTTTTCTACATTTTTACCAATCAAATCTACATCACACCCCCTCTTCAATGCAAACCACGCTGCCAAAACTGACTTATTATCTTTCATCCAACACAAAACCCTCTCCTGTGTTCCTACGGGCAATCCAGCATAACCTTTGAAAATCTCAGTAAAAATGTAAGCTTTATCTTCTCTAATCTCAATACTTATCTCAACATCCGGATTGTTTAAATCAACCTTAGCCTTTGTAATTTTTTTCACCTCATGTCCAACTTCCCTTGCAACGTCCATAGAGGTATAATCGTGTTTTCCATACCTTCTTACCCTTACAGCAAAACTCTTTCTTTCATCAATATTTTTCAAAGCTGTGCTCACAGCTTCAGATTTTATTTTACTTATGTTTGATTCGATTTCCATAGCTATGCTGGTAGATGCAACTCCAAAAACCTTTGATACTCTTTTTGCAGTGGTTCTGTCATCTGAATACAAATAAATCCTGCCCCAATTCCTCTTTAGTTTAAAATCTCCATACCCTTCAACCTTCAAAACCCTTCTTATGTTCTCAATCAGTATATCTTCAAACCTCTTCCTAACAAATCTACTCTTCAAAGCAATTTCGCTGTACCTTATCAAAATCATCTATCAAATTATGCAATTGCATAAAAAATATTAACCCTCCTTTTTAGCCAAAGCTTATGGCTACAATTACACCGTGGGAGGTTGAAGGAGTCGTTGATTACGATAGGCTCATTCAGGAATTCGGTATGCAACCCTTTTCATATCTACTCGACAAAATCCCAAACCCAAACTGGTTGATGAGGAGAAACATAATTTTTGGGCATAGGGATTACGAAAGGATTATTGATGCTATTTTAAACAAAAAATCATGGGCTGTTATGTCAGGCTTTATGCCTTCAGGCTTGCCCCATTTTGGCCATAAAATGACGATGGATGAAATAGTCTGGCATCAGAAAGTTGGTGGTAAAGCGTTTGTTGGAATTGCCGACATGGAGGCTCATGCGGTAAGGGGTTTGAGTTGGCAGAAAGTGACGGAAATTGGTTTTGAGTACATTAAGAGCATAATTGCGTTGGGTTTGGATGAAAATGCGATAATCTACTTCCAGTCTGCAAGCGACTACGTTAAGGATTTGGCGTTTGAGTTGTCAGCGGAAGTCAATTGGAGCGAACTAAAGGCAATTTATGGATTTACCTCTGAAACAAATCTCGCAAAGATGTTTGTTACGTCTGTTCAAGCGGCAGACATTCTGCATCCACAGCTTAAAGAATTTGGGGGGCCAAAGCCTGTGGTCATTCCAGTTGGTGCTGACCAAGACCCCCACATAAGATTGACGAGGGATTTGGCAGCGAGGATAAGCCTGTTTTCAATGGAAAGAATAGAGAATGGTTTAAGGATAAGAAGTAGGAAGGGAGCTGAGCTTTTAGACCACATCAAAAGCTTAAACTTTGAGAAGAAGATTTACGAAGAGCACATCGATTTGTTTGGAGATGTTAATGAAATAGAAAGTGAGATTAGAAGGATGGAAATTGAGATTGGTGGTTATGCATTCATTCCCCCCTCCTCAACCTATCACAAGTTTACAACAGGCTTAACAGGGGGAAAAATGAGTTCTAGTAAGCCTGAAAGCTACATATCGTTGTTAGATGAACCAAAAGAGGCTGTAAAAAAAGTTATAAGGGCTTTTACTGGAGGCAGAGTTAGCGCTGAGGAGCAAAGGAAGTTAGGGGGAAAGCCAGATAGGTGTACGATATTTGAACTTTATTCGTATCATCTAATTAAAGATGATGTTGAATTGCAAAAAATTTACGATGAATGTAGAGGTGGAAGGCTGTTGTGTGGAAAGTGTAAAAAGATGGCTGCTGAATTGGTTGAGGAGTTTCTTAAGGAACATCAGGAAAAGAGGAATCAAGTTGAGGGTGAGCTGGACAAATACAACATAATCGTTCGCAATCATTAGTTTCGAAACTATATTCAGATTATCCAAATCACCTAAACAACGTCAAATATTAATAATAATACGATTAAATTGAGACAAATGAGACTTCTAACCATTGGTGCTGGTGAAAGGGGGGCAAGAATATCGGAATTACTCGCAAAAAAAGGTGTAAAAGTTAATAGAGTCCCTCTTTTCAAATGCTATGCCATTTCAGATAACATCGAATTGATCGGTAGATTAAAAATAGATGATAGTAAAAAATTCTACATTTGGAGAGATGAAGATAACGTTGACGTAAAAGGGTTTTTAAACTCTGTTTTTTCAAGTTATGAGCTTATTGAAGGTAGTTTAATAATAACTTCGCTAAATGACGATTACGGCTTTATAACGAGCTACAGGCTTGGTTTGGAGCTTAAAGAATTGGTTGAAGACCCGATAATAGGACTAGCAATCGTCCCTCAATTGGGGGAGGTGAGCATTGAGGATGTTAGGCGGAGAATTAAAAGGCTTAAGGAGGCTGTTGACATACTAATTCTCTTCGAAGACAAACCAGAAATGGAGAAATACTTGATAAATTCCCTAAACGTTCTTTCAAGAGTTGGAGAAATGGACATAAAGAGAAGAATTACTGGAGAAGTTGTTGTTGATACGTCTGATGTATTCAATTCATTAGTCAAAGATGGTTTTTCGGTTTTAGGCTATTCAAGTAGGAAATTGCCTTTTAGCTGGTTTAAGAGAGTTTTGCTTGCTGGAAAGAGTGAGTTGAAGGGTTGGAGAACGAAGAGGATGATAGATATGGTTCAGGAAGCTATGGAAAACTTGAGCATTCAAGGTGACATTGAAGATGCAAAGAGTGCTCTGTTGGTTTTTTCAGGTAATCCGAATGAAATAACAATGGATGGTCTATTCTCATGCATCTCTTTAATTGAAAGGATTAACTCAAAGATACTTGTGAGGTATGGCGATTATCCAATAGCCAGATCAACGAATCTCTCAGTAGTTCTTTTGTTTTCGGGGATTAGAAGGTTCAAGTTTTAGTTGTCTGATTAGTATATTGGTATACTAATTTTTAGGAGTTGAACCAATCTAAGACGGTATTCCACTATCAGAACCTACAACGCTTCAACTCCTAAAATAAGGCTCCCTCAGCAAAACTGCTTTTTTAATAGCTTTTACAAGCTCATCATCTTTTAGTCCTTTGGCATCAACCAAGTTATCGTTCCTCAACAAACAAGGCTTGATTTTTCCGTCTGGCGTAACCCTTATCCTGTTGCAGTTTGCACAAAATTCGGTATTATCCAAAGGCTTTACAAATTCTATTATGCCTTCATCAACAACGTATTGCTTTCTTCGATGCATAACCCTTACAAACACATCCTTTGCTATAGCAGCATACTTCTTCTCGATTTCTGAAATGTCAAAATAGTAGTCTTCCAAGCCGGGAAGTTTAAGAAGTTCAATTACTTGTAAGATTACTTTAACTCCATGTTTGTTGTATTTTGAGACGAATTCAAGCATTTTGTCAATTTCATCGTTGTTTACGCCATTAAGCACAACAACGTTGAGCTTTATTGGCGTCAAATCTGCATTGTATGCAGCCTCAACACCATCGATAACTTTTTTTACATCACCATTTCTTGTAATCCACCTGTATTTGTGTTCATTAAGAGTGTCAAGGCTGATATTAACCCTGCTCAATCCTACTTCCTTCAGCTCATCAGCAAGTTTAGCCAACAAAGTGCCGTTGGTCGTTATTGAGATTTCCTTGAAGGGGGGCATGGAATTGATGATCTCTACTATGTCCTTTCTAAGTAGAGGCTCTCCCCCAGTTATTTTGATTTTTTTTATCCCTAAATCGAAGAAAGCCTTGGAGATTCTTTCAATTTCTCTAACACTCATCTCTTCATTAAAATCTCTGAAATCAACACCTTCATGATGACAATAAATACATCTAAGATTACATCTATTTGTGATTGCTATTCTCAGATTTGTTATTCTCCTCCCGTATCTATCGATGAGCATAGTTCTTCAACTCTTTTCAAGTCTTGTTTGGTGTTAACGTTAAAGAAAGAAACTAAATTCTTATCTATTTTTCTCAGGTTTTCAATGTCGTAAAAAACCACTTTTTTTAGTCTGTTAATTGGAATTAAAATTTTTCTTTCACTCTTTTCAAAGCTTTTTTCGATTTCTTTTATCACATTGTATGAATAGCAAGCAAGTAATGGCTCAAACTTGTTGCCTTTTGCGGGAATTAAAGCGTCAGCTTGCATCCTTATACATTCCCGATAAATTGTAATAGCTACCTCTCTCTTTAACAAAGGCAGATCGACTGCTACAATCAGCGTGTAGTCTTTAAAGTAGTTTAAAGCAGCATGAATTCCTGCTAAAGGACCAAAATTTTCGGTTGTGTCTTTGATAAAAGGGCAATCGAAGTTAAAAACGTCCTTGTATGTTTTGATTTGTTCTGAATTTCTGCATACGACTACGATTTCAAAATCTTTCAATGTTTCAACTATTTTTTCAAGAAACCTCTTACCACAAACTTTAAGCATTGCCTTTTCTTCCCCAATCCTCTCTCCTTTACCCCCAACAAGAACTGCCGCCTTGAGCACCAAACATCAATATAGTTACATATATATGACGATTGTGTTATGGGCTTTATGCAAGAGCTGTTAGAATACAGAGCCAAAGACATCCCGTATTCCAGAGTTTTAAGCTCTATGTGCACCATTCCTCACCCAGTGGCTGTTGAGGCACATAACCACTTTATAGAGACCAATTTGGGTGATCCCGGAATTTTTAGAGGAACGAAAGAGTTAGAATGCGAACTTATGTCCATGCTTGGCAAACTGTTAAACAATGAGAATGCTGCTGGTTACATTTGTTCTGGTGGGACTGAGGCGAATATACAGGGTATTAGGGCTGCAAGAAATTTGAAAGCAAGGAAAATAAAGAATCCCAACATTGTAATTCCAAAATCAGCCCACTTCTCGTTTGAAAAGATTGGGGATATTTTGGGTGTTGAAATAAGAAGGGCGGAATTAGATGAGGAATATAGAGTTGATGTAGCATCTGTTGATGGGTTAATTGATGATAATACGATTGCATTGGTGGGAATTGCCGGAACGACTGAGTTGGGGCAGATTGACCCAATTGATGAGTTGTCAAAACTTGTAATTGAAAGAAGCATAGAGCTTCACGTTGATGCCGCTTTCGGTGGATTGGTTATACCATTCATGGATAACCCTTACCCCTTCGATTTCAAGCTTGATGGTGTTTCTTCAATAACCATCGACCCCCACAAGATGGGTATGGCAACAATTCCGTCAGGGGGGATTTTGTTTAAGGATGAGAGATATTTGAGAGCTTTGGAGGTTGAGACTCCATATTTAACAGTTAAAGCCCAATACACACTTACTGGCACCCGTCCTGGGACTGGTGTGGCATCGGCTTATGCTGTTTTGAAGACATTGGGTTTTGAAGGTATGAAGAAAATCGTTGAAGAATGTTTGAAAAATACAAAGATTATGGTTGAAGAAATGGAAGCTTTGGGATTTGAGGCTGTTATCGAACCAATAATGAACGTTGTTTGCTTTAAGACTGATAAGGCTGAGGAATTTAAAGAAGAATTGTACAAGATGGACTGGGTAATTTCAACGATAAGGGAGCCAAAGGCGATAAGATTTGTAATTATGCCACATGTGAGTGAGGAGGTGATTAAAAACTTCATTTCCGATTTTAGGAAGATTATTTAATTTTGATTGAACCAACAAAAAAAGAGGTGGGAAAATGGAGGTAAAGCTCGTTGTGGATGGTGAGGAGATTGAATTAAACCCATTCGTTTCGCAAGTGTTTTTCAAGGTTATTGAAGCGTTGGTTTCAACGCTTAAGGGAGTTGATGAGAATTGGGGTTATGTGGAGATTGGAATTTATAAGTAATTTAAGTTAAATAAATTTGTAAATAAGGGCGGTAAGATGGATAGAATAACTGAAAGAATTAAAGACTGCTTAAAAGATGTCCCAGAATACGTTGCGGGAAAGAGTATTGAGGAGGTTAAACAGAAGTACAGATTAAATAGAGTTGTGAAACTTGCGAGCAATGAGAATCCCTATGGGGCAAGTAAAAAAGCCATTAAGGCTTTTAGGGAATTTGGTGATTTTCATATCTATCCAAAAACGGATTTTGTTGAATTAAGGGAGAAGATAGCTGAATACGTTGAAGTTAATGCAGATAGAATAGTCCTTGGGGCTGGAATGGATGGTGTTTTGGAAAACATCTTCAAGATGTTTCTGAATGCTGGAGATGAAGTGATAATCTCAATTCCATCTTTTCCGTATTACCACACGCTAACAAAAATACATTGTGCAAAGGATGTTCAAGTAAATAGAGGGGAAGATTTTACAATGAATGTTGATGCGGTGTTGGATAAAACGAATGAAAAAACGAAAATAATAATCGTCTGCTCTCCAAACAATCCAACTGGAAATGTTGAAAGTAGAGAAGACATTAAGAGGTTGATTGAGGAGACTGACGCTTTAGTGTTTATTGATGAAGCCTACGTTGAATTTTCTGACAACGATTTAATGGATTTGGTAGATTACGAGAACATTGTTGTGGCAAGAACATTCTCCAAAGCCTTTGCCCTTGCAAATCTGAGGATTGGTTACGCTGTGATGCACGAAGACTTAAGAAAAGAGTACATGAAGGTAAGTACCCCATTTCCCCTCTCAACCTCAGCAGTAAACGCTGCAATTGCCGCCTTAGATGATTTGGAATACACAAAGCGATGTATCAAATTGATTGTTGAAGAAAGAGAGAGGCTGATGAAAGAATTGAGCAAATTTTTTAAAGTTTATCCATCCCAAGCTAATTTCCTGTTTGTTAAGAGTGGTGTTAAAGCAAAGACAATAGCAGAAGAATTAATGAAGAGGGGAGTTATAGTCAGAGATTGCTCTAATTTCATTGGATGCGATGAATACAGCCTTAGAATAAGTGTTGGCAGAAAAGAAGACAACGATTTTCTCTTGGAGGCTTTAGATGATCTAAAGGCAGAGGGAATTTTATGAAAGTAGCGTTAACGGGGACTCCCGGTTGTGGGAAAAGTGAGGTAGCAAGAGAATTGAAAAGAATGGGATACAGGATTGTGAGGATTGAAGAGTTGGCAAGAAATTTCGATTGTGTCATCAAGGAAGACGACGAAATTGTTGTAGATATCAAAAAATTGGCAAAAGAGTTTGCAAAGACAGATTTTGATGGAATTGTTGAAGGTCATTTATCGCATTTACTCAATCCAGACATAACGATTGTCTTGAGGTGTAATCCCTTGATTTTAAAGAAGAGGTTGGAGAAGAGGGGCTGGAATGCGAATAAGATATTGGAGAACGTTGAGGCTGAGCTTGTTGATGTGATTTTGGTTGAGGCTTTGGAGAACAAGAATGTTTACGAAATAGACACGACAACCAGAAGCGTTGAAGAGGTAACAAACATCGTTGATAGGTTAATAAAAGGTAAAGATACAGATAAATTCAAGCCCGGTAAGATCGATTGGATAGCAGAGGTTGGGGATAAGATTGAGGAGTTTGTTAGCTTTTAATTTTTATTTTATCGTCTTGAGGAAAAATAAGCCAAGTTCACAAAGTTTATGGACTATTTAATCTTGAAAGAATCATATCCTCCAATCTTTCACAGATTTCTGCAGCAGCATGGTTAAAATCTATTTTCTTCGAGATTTTAAGTACTTCAGAAAGATAATGTTCATACATTGACTGAATGAATTTATTTAAATCATATTGCCTACACGCAATTACCAATGGCGTATCAATTTGATTTTGAAAGTCTGAGTAAAACGCTTCGGAGTCTCTCTTTATCATATCAATTGCTCTGAACATTCTCGCCAACTTTACAACCCACTCAACACCCGTTTCGAGGCTTAAGTCTGTAAGAGGCAGTTCAAAAAAGATGTCTACATCCATGCTTTTCAAGCTGTAACACTTGATTGTGAAAAACAGCTTGTAATCAAAACTCTTAGATTGCCTTATTGCATCGTAATAGACCGCTTCTAATCCCTTGACACATAAAATTTTTTGGAAGTATTCCGAAATTCTATTTCTATGCTTATAGAAGTTGTCCTGCAGACAAAGGAGGGAAATTAATTTAGCTAGCTCGATAGCGTATACATCCACATTTTGTTTGTTTGAGAGGTCGTCCAATATGTTTAAGATGGCATCAAGCAGCACTGACAATGGTAGGGTATTCGTTGGATGGATAGGTATTGCCTTCCAAGCATATTCTGTTCTGAAAACTTTGCATTCTTTACTCCATTTCTCAATAAGGGTTTTGGATGTATCAAAATTGATGTGTGATTCATCAACATCCAATTGCCTAAGTAATCTATCTATTACGACTCCATCAACAACTTTCAGATAAACTGCTGGAATGTTGAACAACGCTTCATCCATCATAACCACCACAGACCTGTCCACATTACATAAAACTACAAATACTTAAAATCATGCATTATTATGCTAAAAGTAAAGGAAATTGTAAAGAAGTTGAAAATCTTCGAGAGAAACAAAGTACCT
>QMZC01000022.1 GCA_003662995.1 Archaeoglobales archaeon | reverse complement strand
TTCTTTATCATACAAGATCGTTCCCTCTAAATAGTGTGGCAGTTCACCTTTAGCAAACTTTATGTCATTCTCCATTATGCCGTACTTTTTGTAGAGATGTTGTAATTCTTTATCTGTAAGCTCTTCTGGGAGTTTTAGTTTTTTCATTGTGTTTGTGTTTGTAGCTATCACTAGACTTACTATACCTCCTACCGTCACCAATACTAACAATAAAACCAACCCGATCTAACTCTCATTTAATCCACCTTTTAATCCTTTAATTTACCGTATAAATTAAATATAAATCCCTCGAAAACGTTCGAAACTTTTCAAACAAAATCGTAAAGTTTTATAAATTATTCTTAATATGTTTTACTTGTATGCTGATTTAATATAATTTATAATAATTTGATTATCTCTTAAAATTTAGAAAAAAATGATTAATGAAGACATTTTATTTATCCAGCTATTCCTGAATCTGAGGTGTAATTCATAACCCACACACTGACAAAAAAATAGTCCAAAAATTGTGGTAACTAACTGAAACAATCTATAGAATAGAAGCAGAATCTTTTGTATTCTTCAGTCTCTAAATATTTTAAGAATTTGCAATTTCGTTTAAGTCAAATCTTCCCCAGAAGTAACTTTAGAATGCCTCTTCCACCTCTATTCAAGGTATTATGCCTTTTTCTTTACAGTCTGGTTTAACTTGCTAATAGTGTCTCCAAGCTTTTCAATGTATTCGCCAGCTCCGCTCCAGTTACCAACTTTCGCTTCCTCCATCGCTCTGTTATAAAGTTCAACCAATAGCTTCACAAGATCTTGCACACTTTCTTCCTCAATGATTTCAGGCTTAACTTCCTCACCAAATACCGCTATTAAAGCCTCATCAAGCGTTGGTCTCATCGCCAGCACATCTTTGTAAACAACTATAACACCTCTAAGCTCTGGAATCTGAGCATTTACAGCCCTTAGATAGACGGGTTCGATGTACAGTATTGAGTTCTCTATGGGGATAACGAGCAAGTTGCCCCTTATTACCTTCGATCCAACCTGTCCCCAGAGTGTGAATAACTGGGAAATTTCAGCATTTTGATCAATCCTCGCCTCTATTTGCATGGGACCATATATCAGCTGGCCTTTCGGAAATTCATACAGTCTTAACTCACCATAACTCTCATCACATCTTGCCGCCATCCAAGCAATGATGTTATCTCTTCCCTTTGGAGTAAATGGAAGCATTAACAGGAATTCCGGCTTGCTGTTTCCGGGCAGGGTTAGTATAACATAGTAAGGTTCCATTTGAATTCTTTCATCCTCTAAAATCTCCTGCGGAATTTCCCATACATCCTCACGGTTGTAGAATGTTTTAGCATCATCCATGTGGAAAGTTGCGTAGATGTTTGCCTGAATTTCAAACAGATCAACCGGGTACCTTATATGAGCTCTTTCTTCTTCACTCATTTTATCCGCAGAAATAAAAAGATCTGGAAACGCTTTCATCAAAACCTTAATGACTGGTTCTTCCTGAATAACGTAGAATCTAGCTGTTCCGTTGTATGTATCTACAAAAACCTTAACTGGATTTCGAACGTAGTTGAATGTTGGATATTTTGCAGAGTACGGGAACTTGTTGAGAGTCGTATATGAATCGATTATCCAGTACTGCTTTCCATCTATTACGGCTATGTAAGGATCTCTGTCATACACGAGGAAGGGTGCTACCGTAGACATTCTATCTATTATATTTCTGTGAAACATCAAACTGCTTTCCGTTGTGATGTAATTGCTCAGCAGAAAACTAATGTCGCCAAATTTAATCGAGAAAATAAGCTTTTTAAAGTACGAATCGAGTTTAACTCCTCCCGAGCCATTGTAAGTCGTTAGAACGTTACCTTCACCCAGCGGGTAGTCAAATTCCTTCTGTTTGGTTTTAACCATCACATAATTTGTTGTCAGCTCACCATAGTATATCTCTGGCTTTTCAATAGCTATTTTTCCCTTTGGAGGGATATCCTCAATTATCAGATCCGGCAACCCCACCTTGGTTACTGAATTCACCGGCGAGGCAACAACACCATAACCATGAGTAAATATCAGATGCTCGTTAAGCCACGTTTTTGCTCTCGGCGATAGCAAATCGATTGAAAGTTCCCTTGCAGAGATCATGATCTGTGTGTACCTGCCATCAATGTAGTAACGGTCTACATCAACATCATTTATAAAATAATAAGTTCTTATCTGCTGCATCTGCCTGTAAACGCTAAGTAAAGGGCGATGATCCCAGATTCTAATGTTATCTATAGTACCACGATTTCTCTTAATTGTATCGACGCTGAGATTATCTTCAGCAGAATAGTACATCTTCCTAACATCCAAGCCATAGGCGAATCTCGTAAAGTCTATACCGTATCGTATGTATTCCTCCTCCTTAACAATTTCATTCGGCTCAACTTTAAGCTTTTGAACTACAGCGGGCACAACGACAATTGAAAAGATTATCACAACTGCCAGAACGGTGAAGAGTATGGGCATCGCTTTGATGTTTCGTTTATAGCCAAGATAAATACTTACAACAGCAAAAATAGGTGATAGTAATGCAACTAAACCCATCGCAGGAAGCCTTACTTGTACGTCCGTATAGCCAGCACCCATCACTACCCCACGTGGAGAAGTCAACAGATCAAACCTCGCAAAGTAGAAGTACACCGCTATAAAGATGAAGATACCAGCCAGAAGTAGGGAGACATGAACGTATCCTGCTTGAGGGAATTTATCCTTGAGTTCATCAAAACTATTCACCCATCTAAATGTGAAAGCGTAGTACGCTGCCGAAATTAAGATAGTAAATAAAAGCAATGTGAGGAAAAAGACAAGTATAGTCTGGATGAATGGGAGCTTAAAAACATAGAAAGAGACATCAAGCCCAAAAATCGGATCTTTAAGATTGAAGTCTACTGCATTTGTGAAGTAAACGTACTGCAGCCACATGCGAGAAAAAAGCAGAGCTACTACTAGAGACAATAATAGATTTACCCACAATGGTAGTTTAAGGTGTTCACCAAGCTCATAGCTCGCTTTTTTAAGAACAAAGTGGTTGAGGCTAAGTATAGCAAGAGCAAAGGCAAAAAAGATTACGAATAAGATAACCTTGTAATACAGCATGGCCATAAAGATAGAACCAAGATTAAGAGACTCAAACCAGAGAAACTCCGTGTAAAGATGTAAGGCAATACTTAGAGAAACCAAAAGTGCAATAAATGTAGCCAGAATTATTTTCCCATTTGTTAATATTTCGAATTCTTTTTTCATCTTAAGACTTGTCCCCATAATATTTATTTCTTGCGTTTATATATTTTTAGCTAGAATAATAGCTCAAAAATACATGTATGTCAAAATCTGCCTTTCACCCACTCCAAGTAGCTGGTATGAGTAGATTCAACCACCCTTATTCGCAACTATCGCCAGGGCAGTTAGAATGAAGAGGAGTATGAACGAGGAAACGGTGGAGATACCAGTGAAGTCGCACCAGTACCTACTACAAGTGCGGCCAGCTCGCTACTGGCAGCTGCTATATTGGCTCTTACCATTGTCCACCCGTGACACCTTTTTGACGTGATGATGATGTCCGGAACTGTCAAGTACGACGAACTGGAGGTCATTCTGATAAACTCCACAACCGGAGATGTTGTGGATACCGCAACGTACAGTAGTAGTGACGGCGAATTGAAGGGAACGATAATCTACGCAAGTATCGATGACATGGATGGTTTCTTTTCTACAGGCGATTTCCTGAGGTTTAAGGAAACCGTTCCTCCTGGACCAGCTGGAAGTGTTGTGTATCCGGGAATCTACGAGGTGCTCCTCGTTGCCAAGGATTACGTCGTGTTTGATGGATTTGTGAAAAATTAAATAATCAAAGTATTATTTGATTAAATAATAAATAACAAATAAATTAAACAATTCAGGGAAGTGGATAAAGAAGTGACGAGAATGTTTGATAATAGGGCGACCATCGTGTTTATAGCCGCAGTATTAATCTCAATAGGTGTGGCAGCATATATCTCAATTTAAACTCGGGTGTTGTGAATAAAGCGGCTCCGAACAACGCACCGGGTTCTGCAAATTCGAATATTGGGGTTTACTTTTTCTATTCACCTCACTGTCCGCACTGTGAAGAGGTGAAACCGTACGTAAATAAAATCGCCGATCTCAATGAATACACTGGATTGTTGATGTACTTAAGTTTAATATTTTTTATAACTTTGCAATTTTCTATTTTTCAAAATTTGGTTACAAACTGAGGTAGAGGTTAGACGTCTCTTGGAGGTTTCGAACCTTTTTTAAAGTAGCTTAAATTAGGTCTTAGGAATGCAAAATTGAGAACTTATTGAAAAAAGTTATAATTAGCGAAACACTTATCGATTATTAAACTCGCAATAAAAAGTATATAAGGTGGGGGATAATCCGAACCTCTTTTCCGGACGCCGCCGACAGGATTCGAACCTGTGACCGTCCGGTTAACAGCCGGACGCTCTACCAGCTAAGCTACGGCGGCTCGAAGTATGGTTAAACGAACAGAATTTAAACTTTGTCCTAATTGTCAATACGTTCTTTTTTATTCCATCTGCATCATTTAAAAGCAATTTTAACACACTCCTTCAAATCACCAAACCTAACTTTTACCTTCCTCAATTTTGGTAGATACGTCAAAGCTTTACCAGAATTCACCATAACACATTCGTATTTCTCTGTTGAAGGAGAGACCACCATACACGTATCGCAGAAGACCTTTGCGTTGAAGCTCTCTATTTTTTCAATCAACCCTTTGTTTTTGTTGGCAACGCCTCTTGACGTGAATAACCACAAACTCCTCTTAACTTTCTTACCCTCTTTTTCAAGTAACTTCAAGATTTGTAAAAGCTCATCTTTCGACAAGTGTGGGCAACCAATTGCTATCAAGTCCGGCTCACATTCGTATTCAATTTCAACCTTGTCAACCTCAAGTTTTTCTTTGGGCACATCAAAATCCTTCCATTCGGGAGTTTGATTCTCAACATGGAATATTGCCACATTTCCCGTCGCAGCTAAAGCAGCCCCCAGAAGCTTTAATTCGTCGTTCGATAACTTCTTTTTAAACCTAAAAATGGGGATCTGATCGTGTTTAAGCTTGTTACCTATTTCAAATCCTAACGCCGATGGATTTACATCACCTGCCTTAACCAGTACGTTGGGGGCTCTGTTAGCTTTGATGTGTAATCCGTAATATGGCGTTTTTCCGATTATTGCTGATGCTATTGCACTTATCCCGCTCTCTCTGTTTGTCCTTGCTCCAACAATTGAATTGGCATAGGCTATTGCCGAAGATTCTGCCCAAGCTAGATGCATTCCAAATTTTATTTCGTACAGGTAGTAGGGTGTACACGTTAGACTAATCTCAGCCCCAATTTTTTCTAAGGCTCTAACTATTCTCATCTGTTTTTCATAAAATTCGTCTTCTATTCCCATTTCTTTCCATCTCACCAAATCCATTCCCGCAGGATTTACGGTAGTTTTAACAACAACCTTGGCATTCAAGCCTTCCAACCATTCCAATCCCGCATCACCAATGTTTTGGTAGGAGATTCCCGAGATGTGAGATGAAAAAACAGGTATCAGTCTTTCAGCTTTGTATATCCTTCCCAATGCAACTAAAATCTCCATTGATTTTGAAATTGTTTCATTGTCCGAATCCAACAATTTCTCCTCTTCCTTTGTTAGATACATTCCAACACCTTAATCCAATTCTTTAACTATTTTCTCAACCCATCTAGGTACGGTAAAAGATGCAATGTGTAACTCTGGAGTGTAATGTTTAGTTTCAATTCTCCTCTCACCAAACCTCTGCTTGATTGCGTGTAAATCGAGTGTTAGCTTGCTGTTTGCAGCAACTATGAAACTCCACAATCCTAATGGATACGTGGGGACATAAGACAAATAAACCCTCTTTTCCCTAAATCCAACCATGTTACGATATATATCTCTAAAAAAATCCTTTTGAATGAATGGAGATTGACTTTGAGTGTTGAACACCTCCGTGATCTTGCTACAAGCCTCATAAAACGATTTTTCAACTAACGATTTGCTCACTGGATTTGGATCAGTCCCATCAACAATCAGAACGTCAAATCTCTCACTCGTATTTTTCACAAACGCAATTCCATCTTCATTTATTATTGAAACCCTCGAGTCGTTCAACGCACCTTTATCAATTCCTATAAATTTTCTGCAAGCGTTGATAACATCTTTGTCTATCTCTACCATTACGACTTCATCAGGTTCGTGTTTTAAGACCTCTCTAACACACCCACCATCTCCCCCTCCAATCACCAAAACCTTTTTAGGGTTTTTATGAGTTAACATTGGCACGTGAACAAGCATCTCATGATAGAATGTTTCATCCTCCTCAGTTAGCTGAATTGCACCATCCAACACCAGCATTTTACCAAATCCAGATGTTTCATAGATCTGAATGTGTTGCAAATTTTTGGATTCAAACAATTTTTTTGTAACCCTGATTTTTAATCCGAAGTGTTCGTGTTGTTCGGTAAACCAGCCCATGGCTCGAATATGCATGCAGAATTAAAGTTTGTTGTTTTAAGTTTGTGTTGTGTGACATCTCATCTCAAAAATCTTAGCAACTTTTTTAATCTGCTACCATACTTAACTCATGGAATCCGATGTGGTCATAGGTTTAGAAGTTCACGTTCAGCTTAATAAGCTAAATACCAAGCTGTTTTGTTCTTGTTCAATTGATTACTATCACAGCGAGCCAAACACTCATGTCTGTCCTGTATGCCTCGGAATGCCGGGGGCAATGCCTGTGATAAATAAAGAGGCTGTAAAAGCTGCAATAAAAGTTGCATTGGCTTTGAATGCTGAAGTACAACCCTTCACAGTCTTTGATAGAAAGAATTACTTCTATCCCGACTTACCAAAAGGTTTTCAGATTAGCCAATACGATAGACCCTTAGCTTGGGGGGGTTACGTTACAATTGAAACTGAGAGTGGAGAGAAAAAAATTCGTTTAAAGAGAATTCACATGGAAGAAGATCCGGGAAAATTGACGTACAAAGGGTCTATTACAACAGCCAGATACTGTCTGATAGATTACAATAGAAGCGGTGTTCCGCTATTAGAAATAGTTACCGAACCAGTGATGAACTCTCCAAAGGAAGCGAGGCAGTTTTTGAACAAGTTAAGAATAATTCTCGAGTATTTGGATGTCTTTGATGGGAATTTAGAGGGGGCGATGAGGATTGATGCAAATATCTCTTTGAAGGGGGGAGGAAGGGTTGAAATAAAGAACATATCTTCGTTTAAAGGAGTTGAGAAGGCATTAACTTATGAAATTACAAGGCAAAAGAATCTATTAAGGCGTGGAAGAGAAGTTGTTAGGGAGACGAGACACTTTGATGAGACAAACAACATAACGGTTTCGTTGAGGGGAAAGGAGGAGGAGCAGGATTATCGCTACTTTCCAGAGCCGGATTTAGTGCCGATCTATACTGAAGAGCTAATTGAAGAAGTTAAGGATACCTTGCCAGAAATGCCTGAAGAAAAGAGGGAGCGTTTAATTAAGCAGTACAACATTGGTGACAACTTCGCTAAGGTTTTGGTGTTAGACGTTAACATGGCGGATTACTTTGAAGAAGTAGCGAAGTCAACAAATCCGAAATTGGCTGCAAGCTGGGTTGTTGATATTTTAAGGGGTGAGCTAAATTACAGAGACTGGGATTTTAAAGTTGCATATGAGAAGATCAATCCGCAAGAGTTTGCCAAACTGATAAATTATCTACAGCAAGAAAGAATAACTGAGAAGGGAGCTGTAGAAGTAATAAGGACAAAGCTTGATGAAGGTGGAGAGGTTGACAAAATAATAGAAGACAAGGGGTTGTTTGCAATTGTTAAGGATGAAATTGAGGAGATTTGCAAGGAGGTAATCAAAGAAAATCCTAAAGCTGTCGAGGATTACAAAAACGGCAAAAAACAGGCTTTGAACTTCTTAGTTGGACAAGTGATGAAGAAAACAAGGGGTAAGGCTAAGCCTGCTGAGACGGTGAAGATCATACAAAGATTGTTGGCTGAATGAAGGTAGTGGCTATAATTCCAGTTTCACCTTTCGAACCAATTGAGATTATCTTGGATTCCGTTAAGCATTTAAAGTCCTTGGATTGGGATAATTTTGATTATGAATTGCTTTACGTTGTTGATAAGAGACATAACAACGATTCAAGGGTGGAAATTTTAAAAAGAGAAAATATAAGAGTTTTAGAAAGAAATACCACAAGGGGGAAGAGGGGGGGAGCTATAAACGATGCTCTCAATGTGTTGGGCAAGGTTGATTACATAGCAATATTCGACGTTGATTCTAGGCCAGAAAAGGATTTTATCGTTAAGTGTGTTGAAGCTTTGCAAAAACACAAAAATGCCTATATTGCATCTTCAAGGCGGTACATCTCCAATCCTGTCAACTTGGTCTCAGAAACAATCGAGACGGAATACTACTTTATCAACTTTCTACTCAAAAAATCCGCCTTCAAGCAATTCAACGGACTTATTGGTGTTTTAAGAGCTGAACTGCTAATTAAATACAGGTTAAATGAAGATGTAATTACGGAGGATGCTGATTTCGCAACAAGAATGCACTTTATGGGCTATAAAGCAATTTTAGTTGAAAACACTAAGATTTTTGAGCAAGCTCCAATAAAGTGGAAGGATTTGTACAATCAGAGAAAGAGGTGGTACTACGGCGGACTACAATTGTGGAGGTATTGGAAGTATGTGAGAAAATCAAACTTCAAGTTTGCAATTTCTTGGTTCTCAGCATTAACGCTGACCTATGTAATCTTGGTAATAGCCCCATTTCTAATTTTAGCCCCACCACTTCTTTTATACAAATTCCGAAAAATTAAAAAGTTAGTTGTAGTGGTTGGTTTGTTTATTCACACATTAATCTTACAATTTGCGGCAATAACGGCACTGATAAACTTTATAAAAAAGCGGGGGGTTGAATGGGATCAAATAGAAAGAGTAACCTGAAAACGGCACTGATAGGGACGATAATAAGTTTGTTAGCTATTTTCATAATCTTCAAGTTTACTGAAACTCAAATAACTTGGAAAATAATTTTAAAAACCAACAACTTCTACATAGCACTTGCTTTACTCCTACACCTTTTGTTCTGGATTTTCTGGGCTCTTAGGATCGTCATTCTTTCATCTTTTTTGAACACAAAGGTTGAGTACAAGTATGCGTTGGAAATGACATTGGCAAGCAACTTTCTTGCAGCTATAACCCCCTCATCAGCAGGTGGAGAGCCATTAAGAGTAAAAATGTTAACAGATAGAGGTGTCAGTGTGGGCTCAGCCTCTGCAATCGTTCTGGCTGAAAGGCTTTTGGATGCAATATTCTTCATAACAGCTTTACCTATTTTTATAGTGATTTCAGGGTTTTCAACAAAATTTGGGATTGAGGTTGGAATCGTGTTCTTTGTTTTTTTAGCCTTGTTTATTCTGTTCCTGTACTTTATATTTAAAGATCCAAAAAATGTAGATAAGATTGCAGATAAGCTCTACAAGATTTTAAAGAGATTTATGAAAGAAAAAAGAGCTGATCAGGCTTTGATTTTTATCAAAGATGAACTGCTCGCCTTCAGACAAGCGGCAATCGATTTGGTAAAAAATCCTATACAAAGATTGGCTATTTTGTTTTTTGCCACAGTACTAATTTGGTTTTCGGACTTTCTTGTCCCATCAGCCATTTTGCTTGCCTTAAATGAGGATCCCGTTGTTTTGTTGTCGATAACATCCCAGCTTATCCTAATCATTGTATCCCTCATTCCAATAACTCCCGGAGCAAGCGGGATTGTAGAGGCGGGGATGGTTTACCTCTATTCAATGTTCTTGCCCTCGCACATTCTGGGTGTTTTAATTGGTATCTGGAGGGCAATAACGTACTTCTCAAACCTCATTGTTGGATTTATCGTTAATGTTAGGCTGTTGAAATCGAAATATTTGAAATGAGCAATAAAGTTTAATTATTAGTTTTAACTTAATTTATAAACTTAACATAAGAAAAATTTAAAAATGATAAGGAACTCTTGTATTCGGGTAGAATTTTCTGCCCTTTTTCAGTGGTGATTGGATGAAAATACTGAAAGTGCTGGTGTTAGGCGTGTTAGTATTAACGTCGATACAATTAACAACAGCTATGTGCGAGCAGGAGGAGGATGAAAGACTGGGAAAACATCATCCTTTCGCAATTCAAGTTTAATGTCAAACCACCGGTTAAATTGGGAGATGAGGTTTATTACAGCTTTTACATCAAAAATTCGGGTAAAGAATCGATTAAGGTGTCAAGGTGTCGGAAAAGAAGGGGATTTACCTGCACACCAATCACGGAGATTACGAAATTAAAACCGGAATAACGATTTATCCCGGCAAATACGTGTACATAAAATCCAAGTTTAAACCAAGTATCACGGGACAGTGGACGGTCAATCCTGCGATATGCATTTCAACGTTGAAGAGCACGTTGAAAGGCACGTTGAAGGACACATGCCATAACTTCGAAACATCCTGTACTTTTGATGTTTTTGTTGAATGTCCTGCTAACTGGAGTTGCTTGACGGAAGAGGATGCTTCTAAGAATTTTGAGAATTACGTTAAACTTTCGAATGACCTTTGCGGTTACAAGATTTCGGGATACACGGCTGCAATGATAAAAATCCCCATGTACTGTTATCAGCGGGGAACACCCGATTTGAGCATCAGCGATGTATGGCCTTATGAATCCACTCCCGGAGTTTACTCCGAAGTCAGGGCGTTGATATACAATCAGGGCAACGGTTTTGCAGATAATTTTAAGGTGGCTTTCTATGTCGATGGAACTCCCGTAGGCAATGCAATCGGTTACGATTTGGGTCCGGGAGAAAATACCGTAGTAGCTATAAAATATCCGCATTCCTGCGAAGGAAATCAGAATGTTTACACAGCCGTTGTGGATCCAGAAGATGTTGTAAAGGAAAGTGACGAGAACAACAATAAATTTGAGAGAGCTTACGAATGCACAAAGGGAGAGACCGGAATTCCCAACATAGAAATAACAAATGCTTATGTCAATTATTCGGATTACTGCAACCCCATAAACTATCAGAACAATCCCATAATCGTGGAAATTAGGAATTCGGGAAATCAGACATCTCCATCAACTGATGGAAGGATTTACATAGACGGTCGATGGAGCTACACCTTCCACCTTCCAGAACTTCAACCCAACGATACGGCAGTTGTTGAGGTTGCTTTGCAATACACGTGCAGTGGAGATGAGGATGCTATTAGGGTGGTGGTTGATTCGCAAGACACCGTTGTAGAGAGTAACGAAGGTGACAATGAATTTCAGTTTTCTACCAGTTGCATAGTAACGCCAGAGGGTGGGGACCTTGTTATTACAAACATATCCTCCTCGGTAACAGATTTTACCATGTATCCTGACGGTACAATTTTACCCCTCAAATCACGGATCAGTTATGAGATTACCAACGTCGGTGAGGGATATGCATGCAGTTCCCATACCGGACTGTACGTGGATGGCGTACTTATTGCAAAAGACTGGGTCGGTCCACTTGCACAAGGAGAGAAAAGGATTGAAAGTTTCGCGGTGCAGTACAACTGGAAGCAATGCAGCATGCCTGCGGACGAGATAAGAGTTAAAGCCGATGTGGATGGAAAGGTTGAAGAGGTTAACGAAGACAACAACGATTTAACGACAACATTCACATGCATCGAATTTCCACCTCCGCCGAAACCCGATCTGATAGTAGAGAGCATAACCAAGGCGGGAACCGGAGTTTCAAATCTCACTCTCAAAATCGATCTCACTCTCAAAATCGTTGTGAAGAACATCGGAAGTGCAGCAAGTAGTCCAACAGATGTTGGGGTGTACGTGAATTACCACAAGCTCGGAGACATCAACATACCCGCTCTGAATCCGGGGAGCAGTTACACGGCAAGATACTACCACTGGACTCCCCAGTGGGAGACAAACAGGGTTAGCGCATGTGCAGATCTTTCAGAAAAGTGGATGAGATTCCAAAGGAGTGGAACAATTGCAAAGAAAAAGTTTTTACCTTTGGCATGTCGTGCAGAGATGGTGTGCAAGACAGGGATGAAGAAGGCATAGACTGCGGGAGGACCCATTGCCTGCCTTGCGATAGATGCAATTTAGCATCTCTACCATTAAAGTTTGACTGGAGGGATTACATAAGCATCCCACACATAAGGCATCAGAAATGTGGCTCTTGCTGGGCAAATTCGGCAGCTGGAACTGTAGAAGCAGTCCTAATTCTTCACACCTATGCAAGTCCCAATATAGACCTCCCGGAGCAGTACTTAATAAGCTGCGGTCCGGGCAGTTGCGATGGTGGATGGGCTCATGAGGCTCTTTCATACATAATTGACAACAGCATTCCAGATCAGTCATGTTTCCCAAATGTTGGTAGGGATGATGACTGCTCCAACAAGTGCAGTGATTGGAAGTACAGAGTTGAAGGAGCAGTTTACAAAGCCAAAGTTGGAAGCAGCATTGAAGATGTTAAGAGAGCTTTGATCTGCCACGGGCCGTTATCGGTTGGATCAAATAACTGGCATCATGCCATCGTTCTTGTTGGTTACGACGACAACAGTGCGGTTTGCATGAACAAGTACAACAAACCTGGATGTTGGATAATCCGTAATAGCTGGGGCGTTTTTACCGACTGGGACAGCGATGTCTGGCATGTAAATGGTTACGGTTACATTCCCTACACTGGTTTCAAATATAGCGATATAAAGAATAGAGCCTACTATGTTGTTCCCGCTGATTATGCCTTGCATATTGATTTTGAGGAAGGAGATGGGTTTGCTGAGATAATCCAGGGAGACAGGGATGATTATCTCAAGATATACACGATTCATGGATTTTTTGGTGGCGCAAATCTGGACTTTGAAAAGTGGGATGAGTTAGCAGTTGGAGATGTGAATGGGGATGGAGTTGGAGAGATCATTCATGGAGATAGGGATGACAGGATCGACATTTACAGCGACGTTGGAGGCTTCCACAAAATAAGGAGTTTCAACGTGGACTTTGAGGCGGGAGATGACCTTGAGGCTGGAGATGTGAATGGAGACGGAAAGGATGAAATAGTGCATGGCGATAGAGACAATTGGATCAGGATTTACGACATGCATGGAACGAAGCTGAGAGAATTTCGTCTGGACTTTGAGGGTAGAGATGGGTTGCAGTGCGGAGATGTTGACGGGAACGGTGTTGAGGAAATAATTCATGCTGACAGAAACGACTGGCTCAGAGTTTACAGCATGTATGGTGTTCTCATGAGGTCCATGCGCTTTAACTTTGAATTTGGAGACGGATTTGCTGTTGCAGACGTTGATGGGGATGAAAAAGCAGATATCGTGCATGGAGATCGTGGAGACTCAATCCACATAATAAAAGGATACAGGAGGTGGATTTGATGAGTTTGATGAGGGTTATTCTGGTGTTGTTGTTGCTGATCCTGTTCACATACACGACTTCAGCCTTAAAGAACCCCTCGGCAGTTTACTGCGAAGCCCTCGGCTATGAATTTGTGATCTTTTCATCGCCATACGGTGAGGTGGGAAAATGCCTTTTGCCGAACGGGACGGCTGTCGATGCTTGGGATTTCTATAAGGGCAAGGTTGCCATAGACTACAGTTATTGCGCTAAAATGGGTTATGAAGCAAAGCACGTGGAAAGGGAGGATTGCAAGAGCTGTCTTGTTTGCGTTTTACCGAATGGAACAGAAGTGGAAGTAGCTGAGCTTATGGGTTTGAGCTTTGAAGAGACTACATGCGGGGATGGGGTTTGCGGAATTCCTGAAAACCATTCATCTTGTCCTCAGGACTGTAAATCTGGAGGGGAAGATGGATACTGCGATGGTGTTAAAGATGAGATATGCGATCCTGATTGTTTGAACGGGGAAGACGTTGATTGCATTAACGAAACAGAAATCGAAGCTGTTCCCACCATTACTGCCCCCACCACTACCCCCACTTCTGCAAGTCCCACAAACGTTCCCACAACATCCAAAACACCCAGTGAAACTCCGGGTTTTGAAATAATCGAAGTTTTGTTTGCGGTATCAATACTGATAGCGTGGCGCAGGAGGTAATTTTTCTATTTTTATTTTATATTTTTAAAAATTGCAAAACGTCTTACCATCCTTGCAAGCTGTAAAACAGTTTCTTTCTCTCTAAAATCTTTTCAACAACCTTTCCCTCATCAATATCAGCAGACAAAATGGATGTAACGGGGTCGTTTTCTTCGTAAGTTATCTCGGCGAAAGGGATGTCGGCAAAAAATGGATTGCCAAGGGGTGAGCTTTTTATCTCAACCCTTTTGTCTGCAAAAAGAATAGCTCTCGCACCAAATCTCAAAGGCTTTGGTTTCTCAATTTTTCTACCAAGTACCCCATTTACATGCAGTTTGAACAAATTGATATCATAACTCCACTCTATACTGTCTAAGGAACCCTGAAATCTGGGATTTAATTCTAAAACGTAAGGTTTGTCTGCCAGAATAAAATCAACCCCTACTGAACCCCTTAAATCGAACAGTGATGCCGTTTCTATCGCCAATTTGATAAGCTCGTCTCTGACTTCTGCATCAACGATGAAGGGTGTTAGGTTTCCACAATACCTAAATCCATCTGCATTCATCTCTTCCCATCCAACAAACATCTTATTTATGGCTATGGGCATAACATATCTCTCTGAAGCTATTAAGGAAACGGAACAGGGAACTCCTTCGATGTATCTTTGATAGAGATATTCTTCTTGATAAGATCGTTCTTGTTTGTCTGATTCAATAAAATGTATATCCTCACCACCACCTCCTTTTCTTGGTTTAGCGATGGTTTTTTTGTTTTCGACTTCATTCTTGGAAACCAACTCAGGAAATGGAATTCCAGCTTTCTCAAGTGCTCTGTAAAACCTCAGTTTGTCCACCACTTTTTCAACAACTTTATGTTCTGATCCAAGCACATCATCTAACCTTAAATCTTCAAAGCCTGAGGCTAAAACGATGCACGCTTCTTCTGCCAATTTTATGGCTTGTTCTCTCACTTCATTTTTATCCTCAGACTTGATTTGCTCAGCCTTCTCAGCATACAAAAATAAATCGGCATCAAAATGGTTTGTCAATGCTAAAACCTTATATCCAGCTTTTCTTGCAGACTGTACAACATTTCTAACGTTATTACCAACAACTAAGATTTTCTCCATGTTTTCGATTCACGTATAGCTTTACGGATTATGTCTTCCTTCTCACTTCTATATACTTCGTTAATACTGCCCTCTCCAACCAAATCCAAGCCACGTATGATTACGACGGGCGTTCCATCGCTACCTTCACCCATCAGTAAGTTTGCGAAAGCAGCGATTTCATCAGCCACACATTCCACTGTCACTTCCAACACATTACCGTACAAATCCTTCTTGCCCACCCAATCTCTCATCGCTTTAACTCCTGCAACGCCAATAGCAAAACCGACTACGCCTTTCCTGAAACACCTGCCGTTTGTATCAGTTATTATTACACCAACCTTTTTTCTAGTAATCTCCTCAATTCTATTTTTAATTTCTTCAGCACTCTTTTGAGGGTTTTTTGGTGGTAGTAAAATCTTACCGCTTTCAACGTTTGATGCATCGATGCCAGCATTGATGCAGATGTTTCCGAACTTTGCCCTTACGAGTAAGATGGGATGATCAATTAGAACTTCATCGCTCTCTTCCAACACTGCCTGAACAATTCTAGCATCCTTTCCAAGCTTTTCTGCAATGTTTATAGCCTTGTTTGATGGTTTATAAAAATCTAAGTCTCTAACTCTGCCCTCAGCTTTGGAAACGATTGTTGAGCAAAGGACAACGATGTCTTTATCCTCAAGCTCGAACCTTGAAGAAATAATGGAGGCTAAGTCATCCCCTTCCCTTATCAGCGGTATGCCCTCAACTACAAAAGCTTTAACAGTATTAATCATGCCTTGAGAGATAAGCGAAGATTATATCCATGAGTTCATCCTTCGTTAGTCTTTTTTGCCCCGCTCCTTGAGCCAAATCCTTTCTACCACCACCACTTCCCTTTATGTGCCTTCCTATCTCCTTTATCAAATCCCTCGCATCTATATCGATACCACTAAACACAACGACGCTAACCTTACCACTTGCACTCATCAAGCATCCAACTAAACCACGCTTAGCCAAAGCGTTACCAAGCTTAATCATTTCCTGCATGTCTGCATCGACTATTTCTGCAACAACCTTTATTGAGTTGTACTCTTCAGCTTCCTCTTCCAGCATTTCAGCTTTTAAGCTCGCAATCTCTTCCTTTAGCTTCTCAATCTCCTTCTTTTGCTCCTTCCACTCTTCGAAGAATCTGTTTACAGTTTTTGGAAGCATTGAAGGTTCAACTCTCAAAGTTTTACTTGCCTCCTTTAGATATCCCTCAACTTTATCCATGTATTCTAATGCGGCATCACCAGCGGCAAACTCGAACCTAATTACTCCATCTTGGATGGATTCAACCCTTAAAATCTTGATTATGCCAATTTCGCCTGTCGAATTACAATGCGTACCTCCACAGGCTTGTACGTCATCTCCAACCTCAACAATCCTGATTTCCTTGCCTGGTGGCACGCCGCCTTGATAGAGTCTGAAACCGTATTTCTTTTCAGCCTCAATCCTGTCCATCCAGAACCATCTGATGGGTTTGTTAGCCATAACTTCATTGTTTGCAATCCTCTCAATTTTCTCTATTTCTCTATCACTTGGTTTTTTGAAGTGGGTAACATCGAGCCTTGCCTTATCCCACTCCTTTTTGGCTCCCGCCTGCCATACGTGTTTACCTAAAACGTTCTGCAAGGCGTAGAGTAGTATGTGAGTGGCTGAATGATGTCTCATGTGTCTGAGCCTTCTGTTTTTGTCTATAATGCCCTTGACAACTTTGTTTTCAAGTCCATCAACTTTGTTCACCTTATGCAAAATCACGCCGTTCTCTTCAACAACATCAACAACCTCAATTTTTGAACCGTTTAAAATCAAGTAGCCAGTATCGTTGTCCTGCCCGCCACTCTCAGGATAGAATGCAGTTTTGTCAAGGATTACATAGTCATTCTCAACTCCCAAAACTTTGGCTTCGAATTCAAAGAGTTTGGAATTGTCATGATACAACTTTACAGTTTTTGGATACTTCTCAACGAAAGTTGGAGGTTCTTTCTCCTTCTTCTCTGCTTTCGTGTGTCTTGATGCCAATTCAGCATAGAAATCTTCAGGAATCTCCACTTCAACGTTCTTTTCTTCAGCAATTTTTAAAACGAGTTCGGCAGGAATTCCGTGAGAATCGTAAAACTCAATTAAATCACCTTTTTCTATCTTCTTTTTCCTTGAAATCGTTCTTTCAACCATCTTCAAACCCTTGGATATTGTTGTTTTGTATCTGCTCTCCTCCAACTCCAGGATTTCGTAAATCGTATCCATTGGCACTTCAAATTCAAATCCGAGAATCTTCTTATGCAATTCTAACAAATCAATTAGCTTTAACGAGAACTCAAGCTCTTCAGCCAATCTTAAGCTTCTTCTAATCATTAGCCTTGCTAAATAACCCGCTCCAGCGTTTGAAGGTATTAAGCCATCTCCAAGTATGAATAGAATTGCTCTTGTGTGATCAGCCAAAGCATAAACCTTCTCCATCGGATTAACAATTTTCTCCAAAAATTCTACATCTATTCCGAGATTTGAAGCCACATTACGCCTCAATTCCAACAATCTCTCTCCCCTAAGCTCTCCCATAACTCCTGCAAGCTTGGAACTTTCTCCAATTATTCTCTTAACCTCCTCATCTTCTCTCGAAAAACCAATGTTGCTGTTGTTTACAATTTCATCAATTACTTCTGGAAATATTGCATCGTAAACAGTCGGCGTACCTTGGCTAGCCCAAACAAATCTTTCCAATCCATAACCAGTGTCTACAATGTAGTTGTCCATCTCCCTGTATCTTTCACCTTTTATTTCTATGTCACCATCAGGATGGACTTCCAAGTTCATGAAAACTAAGGTAGCTAATTCCAATCCTCCAACCAAAGCCTCTAAGCAAGGACCAGCATTCCCACCGCCAGCCCATGGCTCCTCTTTGTAAATTATATCCTCCTTTTTAACACCCAATTCAACCAACAAATCTGTGCAGTATTCAACGGTCTCATTCTTCCAATAAATTTCCTTTTTAGGGTTGTTGAATGCATGGTGAGCCATCATCTCAAATAATGTGAGATGTCTGCCAGTCCTGCCAACGGAATCCAGATCATCCATTCTTATGCATGGTTGTGAAATTGTTAATGGATTGGCTGGGGGTGGGGCAACACCTGAAGTAACAAAAGGCTGGAAGTCTGCTATGGAGGCTATTGTTAAGTATATGTCATCCCTCCATCTTGCTACAACTGGATACCTCTCAATCCTTGCATGATCTCTCTTCTCAAAAAAGCTTAGGTAGTGTTCCCTCATCTCATCCAATTTCATCGGTTTTTTGAATGCTGGATTGCCAATAAACGTGTAGCTTACACATGGGGGGTCGCCGCAAATCTCCGTCTCCTTTATACTCCAGAAGTATTTTCCACAAATTTTGCATCTTCTCCTTACAAATCCGTTATCAGAAAGATAGCTAATGTCAAGATACTCTTTTTCCATCATTGCGTTTTGAATTGCATTAAACAATATAATTCTTTTTATTGGTTGTTTGTTGTTGAACTATGTCAGTGTTCACAAAAATAAAACTATTAAAAACACCATTAAAAAACTAAAACTATTTAACAGCCCAACCGATTCCCAGCTCCTCAAGTTTTTCCTTTGTCGGTATGCCATCTTCACTCCATCCCCTCTCTTTGTAGTATTCCCTCTTTTGCAACTCCAAATCTGGCACATTGCCCTCACTTCCTCCCTCCAGAGGTTTTAGTACTATCTTAGGCAAAACGTCATCTCTCGCATCAACACCACATTTAACGTTAAACATCCTTTTCAAGTTGTATATCCTTTCCCCTGTCAAGTAAAGCTTATCAACATCAAAATCGAAGCCCGTTGCATAAGCAAGCAGATTTGCCATCTGGGTTGGTTTTATTGGTATAAATGCACACATCGTTACACAATTGAACATCTCCGTATAGTTTTGCATCCTTGCCGTAATAATTCCTTTGTTCTCAGACGAAAATCTATCCTTGCTTATTATTCCATACTCCCTGATCTTCAATCCCATCTCCACATTGTACATTTGATGTGGAAGATGACAAGCTCCCCTGTTATGCACAGCATAAGCAACGGCTAAGCTTGAAAATGCCCTTGGATCGTGCATTGGGATCTCTAAACCCTTAACATGAGCTGCATTGTCGTCTTTAAACCTTTCACCTATCCTTTTTACACCTTCTGCCAAAATTGCTCCTTCCCCTTCCTTAAAGGCTATCTTTCTGATTAATTCTTTAACCCTCCCAGCATCTCCCCATTCAATGCCAAAATCGTGAATGCCCTATCATTCAACCACATCGTATAGGCTATTGCAACCCCAGTGCTTATTGAATCAATTCCATAGTCGTTTAATAGGTAGTTTATCTCTATCAAGCTCTTTAAATCATCTATTAATTGCAATGAACCGAAGCTCGCTACTGTCTCGTATTCTGGCCCATGAATAGTTTTTCCATCAATTTCAACAACCCTTCCACATCTAATACTGCATCCAAAACAGCCATCATTACCCTTCAAAAACGTCTGAGTCATTTTAGAGCCTGAGATTTCTGAAGCTTTTTCAAAAGTTCCCTGTATGAAATACTTTACTGGCAAATCTCCAAACATCTCCGCAGATTCAACATAGCCTGACGTGCCCAACTCTTTAAACATGTTACATGTAAAATTGTTCTTTGTTCTTTCATTAAGAGCTTTAACCTCCTCTTCAAACTTTTTTTCGTCTGCCAATTCAACCTCATATCTTGCATCGTAGCTCACAGCAATCCCTTTAATCTTCTTTGCCCCTAAAACAGCCCCCATCCCTGTTCTTCCAGCATGCCTTGAGTTGTCAACCTGAATGCATGCATATCTCACCAAATTCTCGCCAGCCTGTCCAATTACAGCAGTTGAAACCCTCTTTTCACTAACTTCCTTCTCTATCGCTTTTTGTGCATCATAACAACCCATTCCCCAAATACCTTCAGCAGACTTTATCTCTGCTCCATTCTCGTCGACGTGGATGTAGATTGGTTTATCTGATTGTCCCTGTATGATAACACCATCCCAGCCAGCAAATTTTAGAAAGGCTGCCATCTTCCCCCCAACGTTTGATTCTCCCCAAATTCCAGTCAATGGTGACTTTGCACAAAAACTAAGTCTGCTTGTTGAGGGGGCTGTACCAGTTAAAGGCCCATTAAACATTGCAATGATGTTAGTTGTAAGAGGTTCAAAATCGTAAACCCCCATTTTGTAGAGGTAGTACGCAGCCAAACCACTACCTCCAACGAACTGCTTTGCTATTTTTTTGTCCAACTCCGTCTCCTTTGTATCTCCATTTAGGTCTATCTTTAATATTCTGTCTGCATAGCTCATTTTAGCACCTCCCAATAAAATCAAAAATCAACGTCTCTACCCTCATACGCATACAAGAAAATCTTCCTCAAATCTTCATCACTTGGAATTTCCAGCAGCGTAACAATCGTGTTGTCCATGCTTGCATTGTTAACAAGCACGTCAAGTTTTTCCAAGAACTCTTCTTTACTTACCCCATACTCTTCCAAAAGTTCCCTAAGGTTTGTTGGCGTGTCAATCGCAACCATTAAATCTTTAATTTTCTCCACCAATTGCTCAACATCGTGCAAACCAACGTGATAAGCTAACTCCTCGTAATACTCCTTAGCATACTTCGAATAGTATTGGATCGTGTATGGTAAAACGACACCACAGGCAAATCCATGGGGGATGTGGAAAATGGCCAGCGAATGCCCTATTGCATGTGACAATCCAGCTTGTGAAGAGCCTATGGCTAAACCAGCTAATGTGGCGGCATTATGGACTTTCTCAACTGCCTCGGCATCTTCTCTATCTTTGTAAGCCCTAGGCAAGTATTCAAACAACAGCTTACAAGCCTGAATACAAATTCCATCTACAAAATCATTCTTCCAAGCAGAGACGTATGCATCAATTGCATGGGATAAAGCATCTAAGCCCGTAAAGGCAGCAACCTTCTTTGGCAAACTTTTAACCATTTCAGGATCCACAATTGCGTAGTCCGCCATTACAGCGGGATTGATTGATGCAATCTTTCTGTTCTCATCCTCCTTTGTTAGAACTATTGCGTTCGATGCCTCACTCCCACTTCCGCTAGCTGTTGGGATTAAGATGAGCTTTGTTTTTACTTCTAAATCTGTCCAAGGTGTAACCTCTTCCAATTCGATGTTGGGATTGTCGTAGATCAGCCTAACACCCTTAGCAACGTCAAGCGATGATCCGCCTCCAACCCCAAATATAAGGTCTGGTTTGTAACGTTTTGCGTGTTTAACGGCTCTAACAACAACTTCAAAGGATGGGTCTGGCTTAACTTCATCAAATATTTCATATTCGCTTAGCTTTGCCGTCACCTTATCCAAAACACAAGCCTTTATAAGGTTTTCATCTGTAATAATCAAAACTTTACCATCTAACCTGTCCAAGAAATCTAGGGAATCCTCACCAAAGATTATCTTTGGAGATGAAAACCACCACATACTACCACTCAGTCTCAACCCTCTTTGTTAAATCAACAAGAACCTTTGCAGCCTTTGCATACCTCATAACCATCGCCATGTTTCCCTTCAGCTTAAATTTTCCAGTAATCAATCCCTTTATTGGATCTATCTCACCGCTAAGTAGTTTCTTCCAGTTTGATGACTTTCCTCTAAACTCAAAAGCTGCATTGACCTTGGAGGGGTCATCAACAACAAAGCCCTTTCTCGCTTTTCCATGGTATAAATCAATGTAGGCGTACAATGGCTCCCCTTCACCGTCAGGTTCAACGACAAAGAGAAAATCTCCTTCCCAATCCTTTGCAGCTCTTTCATAATCTTCACTCTCGTTTATCGCTTTAACGTATTCTTCAATCCACTCTTGACTGAAGAATTTCGGCATGGTATCACCGATAAAAAATTAAAATATTAAGTCTTAAATTTTTTGTTTTGCAGATATGTTTAATTTGCTTCAAAGTTCAGCACTATCCCTCTCATGCTCTTTTATGACAATTTCCTTTGGAATACTCATGTATTCACCAATTGCGCCAATCAGAATCTCTTGGAAGACGTAAGATAACAATTCAAACTCTCCGCCACCGTAAAATGCCTTTGGCGTGAATTGGGCTTCTAGGTACCTCCAACCTCTCCCCTTTTCCAGCCCACCGGGAATCAATATTATCAAATCAGCTAAACCTGCTAGACTTGAATTTTCGAAAGAAGTAATCGCCACAATCTTGGCATTTGCTGCCTTAGCCCTTTCGGCAACAACAAGCACTTCAGCCGTCTCACCAGAACCTGAGAATACAATTAGCACATCATTCTCCTCAATCTTTTCCCTCACCTCATCTCCAACCCACCAAACCTTGTGCTTAAACGTCTTCTCAAAATGCTTGAGCCTTATCGCAAAACACAACGCAACTGCTCCACTTCTTCCAACCCCAAACACGTGAATAGCTTTTCCACTCTTTATCACTTCCAAAAATTCATTTAACTTTTCCTTCTGTCTCTCTAAAACGTCGGGTAAAATATTCAGAAATTTAACAACCTCTCTGCTTTGATTTACAACAACTTCGCCAAATTCCATAATTATAGTTGGTCATAAAATATTAAAATTTTGCCTGAATGCTCCTATAGTCGTATTCCGTACATTTCCTCATTTATCCAAGGAATTAAAGCCATTGTAACGGCTATTCTTACCAGTTCACTCCTTGGAATTACACCCTTTGTCAGAAAATGAATTGCTCCCGTTTTCTCACCCAAATTTTTAATTCCAGTAATTTCATCCATTATCTCTCCCACTTCTTTGCCCTTTAAAACTTCATCAACAACAACGGGTGGATATTCAAAGCCCGGACCAAATCCGATTGTAATTCTTTTGCCGTTGTAGATAGCAGCAACCTGAAAATCTATATAACCTGTCAGGGTTTTTTTCAGGCTAAACAGTCCCGCTTCAATCCCTACACTGAAGTCACAGTCCTGAAAGCTGTTTATCGCCCTGTTTATAGCCCCCTTAACAACATCGTTGTTGAAAGGTTGATTTCCAACCCCAGAATTGACTTCAACACCCTTAACAATAACATCGTCAAAAAACTGGTTGAAGGCTCTCCTCACACCTTCAATTTTTGTTGGATTTAATGAACCGACAACAACCCTCATACCATTACAAATTTATTTTTAATTAATTTAAATCAACTTACCGTACCTATCAACCTCCCCCTTCTTTATGCGGGTTGACGATACGGGCTTGCCATTTTCAGCCAAAACAAAATCAACCTTTACGATGTTAATCTTCTTTTTACCCATCTGCTTTCTTTTTTCATTAATCTTCAAAGCCATTTCGTAAGTCTCTGGAGAAACAACGAGGTATTCAAAGTCAATATCCAGAGTTCTTCCGTAGGGATTGGTTATCTTAACAATCTTTGGCTCAAAACCGTACTTCTTCATAATGTACTGTCTAACGTTCTCAGCTCTAATTTCAAACGGTAAGACTGACCTAATTCTCATTCTCGCCATGTCATCACTTGTTATTCCAATCATTACATCTTTACCACCAAGCTTGATTGCCACATCAATCAGTTTTTTGTGCCCTTCATGCAATGGCTCAAACGTTCCGCCCAAAGCAACCTTCACAATGCTTCGAACTCTTCCCAAATAAAAAATTTTATGGTATCTTGTATTCCTATCCAACAATTTTGTAGAGCTATATCAGTTTTAAAATACCCATTCAATTAACTGAAATAAGTGTAATTTTACCAAAATTTATTTAAACATTTGAACAATTGTTCAAATATGGTAAAAAATGTTGATGAAATATCATCCAAATTACCCTCAGATGAGAAAATAGTGGAATTGGCTGAATTTTTAGAGGCGTTTAGTGATTCTTCTAGAATAAAAATCCTCCTTGCGTTGTTACAAAAGGAGCTTTGCACGTGTGATATTGCAGCGATAACGAAGTTGTCTGTGTCAGCAGTCTCCCATCAACTCAGAATTTTGAGGGACAAGAGACTTGTAAAGTACAGACGTGAGGGGAGAAACGTTTACTACAGCCTTGATGATGACCATGTGGCTGAAATTCTCGAGATGGCATTGAGACACATCAACGAATTGAGGGGTTAAGATGGGCGAATTTTATGATGGGGTGTGGTATCGATATCCGCCACTACGCAACGCAATTTTGGCAGGCTTGCTTATCGGACTGGTGTTTTTACTATTTCAACTCAACATTATCCCATTAAACATCAAAATTTTGATTTATTTAGTTGCAATCCCAATTGGTGCATATCACTGGGTTCTGGAAGGTTTAAGAAAGTTGATTGGAAAAAAAAGTAGGAATAGAA
Organism: Archaeoglobales archaeon; assembly: GCA_003662995.1. GTDB lineage: Archaea > Halobacteriota > Archaeoglobi > Archaeoglobales > Archaeoglobaceae > B5-G16. Next base: position 7,411 of record QMZC01000022.1, on the reverse strand, counting down.
GTGTTGATGGTTGCTGCTACATTGGGTTCACTACTTCTCGATATGTGGGATGAGGCAGCTTTTTTAGTGTTTCTGTATGGTACCGCTGAAGGGATTGAAGAGTACGCTTATACAAGAACGAGGAGTTCAATAAGAGAACTGCTTAAAATGATGCCCTCTAAAGCCAGAGTTTTGAGAAATGAAATTGAAAAAGAAATTCCGGCTGAAGAGCTTAGAATTGGAGATTACTTCATTGTTAAACCCGGGGAGTTGATTCCAACGGACGGAATTATTGTAGATGGAAAGGCAAGCATAGATGAATCCACGCTCACGGGAGAATCAATTCCTGTTGAAAAAGAAGTAGGAATGAAAGTATTTGCAGGCACAATAAATCTGGACGGTATTTTGGTTGTAAATGCTATTGCAACCTTCAAGGATAGTTCTCTGTCAAAGTTAATCAAGCTTGTAGAAGAGGCTCAGGAACAAAAAAGCAGAACACAGTTGTTTATTGAGAGGTTTGGGGGAAAAATATACTCCTCTCGTTTTGCTTGTATCACTTCTCCTATTTTCAGTCCTCCAATATTTGGATTGGATTCAGAACTTATGAGGAGGGGCGTTGTTCTGTTGGTCGCAGCCGCTCCGTGTGCTTTGGTTATGTCCACACCCATAGCAATTGCTGCAGGAATAGGAAGGGCAAGCAGAAGTGGAGTGCTGATTAAAGGTGGAATACATCTTGAAAATCTTGGAAAGATTGATGTAGTGGCTTTTGATAAGACAGGAACACTCACCATAGGAAAACCAACTATAACAGATGTAGTTCCACTAAACAGCAACCAAGAAGAGTTTTTAAGACTTGCTTACACCCTTGAGAGATTTTCAGAACATCCATTGGCTAAACAGATAGTTGAAAAAGCAGAAGAGATGGGTTTAAAGCCACTTGAAGTTGAGGACTTCAAAGTTATCACCGGTGTAGGTGTAAAGGCTAAAATTGATGGTAAAGAGTACTATGCTGGCAAATCGGAACTTTTTGGAGAAAAAGCATACAAATACATTGAAAAATTTAGTAGTGAGGGTAAAACAGCAATACTTATTGGCGATGAAAGCGATGTGGAAGGAATAATAGCATTTCAAGATGAAGTTAGGCAGGAAGCTAAGAAGACAGTTGAAGAATTGCATAAATTAGGAATCAAAGCTGTAATGCTAACGGGAGATAACGAAAGAGTTGCAAGAACAATAGCTAAAGAGGTGGGAATCGATTTCGTTAGGGCAAATTTAAAACCGGAGGATAAAGTGGAGGTCATCAACAATTTAAAACGTGAGTTTCACATTGCGATGGTTGGTGATGGTATAAACGATGCTCCTGCCTTAGCAACTGCCACTGTTGGAATTGCAATGGGTGTTGGTGCTGATGTAGCAATTGAAGCTGCAGACGTGGCTTTAACGGGTAATGATTTACTTAAAGTTCCCTACGCAATTAACTTGGGAGAAGGGCAAAGTTCATCAGCCTTCAAAACATCATTTTTTCCATTTTAATTTTAGCATTTATGGTTCCTTCTGCCCTACTCGGATTGCTTAGTGCAACAACTGCCGTTTTAATTCACGAAGCATCAGAATTGCTGGCGGTGGCAAACGGGTTAAGGATGGCTAAATGATTCAAGATTAAAAACAACAATTTTTTAACCTCTCTCAAAACTTTAATCATGGACATGATATCAAAAGCCAGAAAAATCGTTGAGGATTACAAAAACGTGACAATAGCAATTTTTGGCTCCCATTCTGCCAAAGAAGCTGGTGTGTCGGCTAAGGCTTGGGGATTTAAAACTGTTGTTATTGTGCAAAAGGGAAGGGATAAATTGTACACAAGGTACAACCGACATCTATACGATGAGGTAATAATGCTTGATTCGTTTAAGGATCTGTTGAACAAAGAAATCCAGCAGAGGTTAATTGAGTTGAACGCCATTTTAATACCAAACAGGAGTTTCGCTGTTTACGTCGGATATGATGGTATAGAAAACGAATTTGAAGTTCCAATTTACGGAAATCGTTATTTATTGAGGGCTGAAGAGAGAGATTTTGAGAGGGGGCAGTATTACCTCTTAGAAAAAGCAGGGTTGAGGTATCCTAAGGAATTTAGATCTCCTGAAGAGATAGACAGGCTGGTTGTCGTTAAGGTCCAGCAGGCAAAGAACCCTCTGGAGAGAGCGTTTTTTTACGCCATCTCGCCTGAAGATTACTACAGACAGGCTGAAGAACTTATAAAGGATGGGGTGATTGATGAGGAGGGTTTAAAGAAGGCTAGAATTGAAGAGTACGTTTTGGGGGCAAGATTTAATGCAAACTTTCATAGCTATGCTCTAAAAGAAGAATTTGATGACTTCGACTTTGTTGGATTTAGCGACAGAAGACAGGTAAATCTGCAAGGATTTCTAAATTTACCAGCCAAAGAACAGCTAAAAATCAACGTTCCAGTAAAGAATGAAGAAATCGGGCACTTTGGAGTTACGATGAGAGAGAGTAAACAGGATTTAGCCTATGAATCTGCTGAAAAATTCATTAGAATCTGCGAAAAAGAGTATAACCCGGGTATCATTGGTTTATTCGGTTTACAAGGAGCAATAGCTTATTCACCTGAAGAAAAATTGGAATTTGTAATATTTGACGTCTCAATGAGGGTGCCTGGGGATCCAGCTATTGGTCCAACTTCACCCGAAATGAGGAATTTAAGCCTGAAATATGGATTAAAGATTGAAGACCCCTTGGACTTGTCAATGATGGAAATAAAGAAAGCCTTGGAGTTGAAGAGACTTGAAGAAATAGTAACTTGATTCGAATCCGAAAAAGGAAAACCAAAGACATTAATACATTTAAAAAAATACCAACTTCATGAGAAGAATCCTAGTCTGTCCAGTTTGCAAATCAACAGAAATAGAACTCGATGCTGGGGGATATACAGGAAAGTACTACTGCAAAAACTGTGGTTATGTAGGGTCCTTCATCTTGGAGATGACAGAAGGTGAATACAAAGAGTTACTTGAATCAGGAGAAATAGAAAAGAAATTCGAACACAAGGATTAACTATAAATGAGAAACATCTCAAAAATTATATATAGCTATTGGGAGTTGGAAAAGCATGCAAAAAGCCATTGAAGCTGTTAAAAAAGGCAAACCTGTCATTATTTATGATGACAAAAAAGCTGTTGTCTGCATTCCCGCCGAAATCGTTTCTGGAGTGGCGATAACTTTTATCATGCGAAATTGCGATGAGATAAGACTCGCATTGCCTTGGAGGATGATTGCCAAGCTTGGCTTAAACAGGTTTAGGTTTTACAACGGAAATCTGATACCCATAGACTTTAAGGTAAATGGGCTTTCCGCAGACGAAAGGGCTAATTTCATTAAAAACCTGATTTTTGGAAAGATTGAGATCGATGAAATTCGGTATCCGGGAAGGATATTTGTTGAAGAAGCTAAGGAAGGTGGGGTTTTGGAGAGACCCTCATTTGGTGAGGCTTGTTTGGATGTTTCTAAAATGGCTGGATTTGAAGCAGCAGGCATATACTCAACACTGATAACCTCTGATGGCAAGATTGCTGATGCCGATTATGCAACAAATTTTGCAAAACAAAACGACTTGGAGTTTTTCAGTATAAATGAGCTTATTATGCACAGACTTAGACATGAAAAATTGGTTGAGAGAGTTGTTGAGGCAACATTGCCAACCAAATTTTATGGCGTTTTTAAGGCTGTAGGATATGAGACGCCAATTGGCGAAATTATAGCGTTGGTTAGAGGAAATGTGGACAAAGATGATGTGCTGGTTAGAATACACTCTGAATGTTTGACTGGAGATGTTTTTCACTCTTTGAGGTGTGATTGTGGGGATCAGCTTGAGAAGGCTTTGAAAAAGATTGATAGGGAAGACAAGGGTGTTGCAATTTACATGAGGGGTCATGAAGGAAGAGGAATTGGATTGATTAACAAGCTAATGGCTTACAAGTTGCAAGAGGAGGGGAAAGACACAGTTGAGGCAAACATAGAACTTGGATTTCCACCAGATTTGAGAAGTTATGGCATAGCGGCACAAATCTTGATGGATTTGGGTGTCAAGAATATAAGACTCATGACAAACAATCCATTGAAGATTAAAGAGCTTGAAAAGTATGGATTTAAGGTGAAGAGGGAGCCGATTGAAGTTGAGCCGAGTGAGGAGAACTTAGAGTATCTGAAGGCTAAAAAAGAGAAGATGGGGCATCTAATTTGCATAAACGATTGATGATATCAAAACTCAAAAACACTTCCAACAGCGCAAACCCTTGAATTTTTGAATTTTAAAATTTCCCTCTTTTTTGAAGTGCAGTGACATGGAATTGCCAAGTAATTGGATAAAGTGTCTATTCTGCTGAAGTTATGAAAACCACCCAATATTGCGTGTATCTTTCCAAATTCCTTGGCTTTGTATATTATTCTATCCAAGCCAGGGTGAGCACATCCTGTTATCACGATTAATCCTTTCCTGGATTTAAAAATGGCGGATTGCTCACCGTTCAAGTCACCAGTAGTGTAAAAATTATCGGTGATTTTTGTGGCATTATTAACTTCCAACACTTCAGCTTTTTTGGCTATCTCCCTCTTCAAATTTTCTGAAAAGGATTTTGGAAGGATAACACAATCTGTTCTATCAATTACATGATTTAATCCACCTATGTGGTCCCAGTGAGAGTGGGAGAGCATTATATAGTCAAAACTGTCAATTTCTGCTTTTTTTAAGTTATGGAGCAATACATTACCATCCCATCCCGTATCAAATAAAATTCTTGTTTCGGTCTCGATGTAGCAGGAAAATCCCCACCCCGCTTTGTACCCTTCTAACGCTTCGTTATCGTAAACAACTATCACTCTCATGGATTTTTTAAAACCTAGATGCTTTAAGTTTTTACGATTGTTTCTTAACAAAACTTGGATGAAAAACGTAAATCATTCAAAGTTTTTGTCTGATAGCAACTTTTTAATTGTTTTTACATGCTTTTCTTTCATTTCCATCAGCTGCTTCAATGTATCTTTTAATTTGATGATCGCTTCATCCCTAACTTTTTTAGCTACCTCTGAAAAATCAAAGTTTAGGAGATGTGCGTAATATCTTCGGATCCCCTCAACCCATCTGTGTATCTCGGAAAGGAGTTTTGATACGTCTTTTTCCCCTTCAGCTTCGTATCTTCTGATGTTCACGGTTTTAAATGAATACTCTCTAAAATTTTCAATGTCAAAACCTAACGATTTGACAATGTCCTCAATCATAATTCTGTGCACTTCGCAATCGTGCATCATTACAAACAATGAATTCCAACACTCGTCATCGTTTGTGTAAAGAAGGCATTCTGCTATTTCCTCAGATATAGCGAATTCCCCAGCATAGGCTTTCCCAAGTAATGAAACAAGCACCTTAGCATCACTTTTGCCTCTCCCATACTTTTATTTTGTTAGATAGCTTAATATTATTTATTAAGTAGTCGTCTTTCCATTTTTATTTTAATCATATTTCAACTCATGAAAAATCATATATATCCAACTATCCCAAAACATATCTAACAACATACACAACAATTTGAACAACGATATTCATATCAAAATTGGAATGTGATACCATGGGTAAGAAAGTTAAGCTTAGAAGGGTCGCATCTTCATTGGTGGTTACGATACCTAAGGACATTGCAGAAGCCTTAAACTGGAGTGAGGGAGATCAAATAGAGATCGTGATCACAGGACCTAGAACAATCCAGCTTAGCAAACGATAAAAAAATAAAACAAATTTTTTAATTATTCAATCTTAGGTATAGGATGTTTTGTTAGCTCCACAAACCTCTTCGCAATCTTTTCTGCTCTTCTTTCTACTGGTGTGCCTAAAAGACTATCAAGCTGTGCACCCATGTTAAAGACAATGCTGTTAACAATGTATTCGTTGATGTCGAACCCTATGAACTCACAGTATTCTCTCAACAATTCATAGAATTCCCTATCTATCTTTACCTCAACAACCTCCTTCATTCTCTACCTCCTTGACAAATTCGATTAGTTTTCTGACCACATCCAAAGAAAATGATACCTCAACAAAACCTTGATTCCCCTGGAACTTCAGCGTTAAATTTGGTGTGTTTGGTGTTGTGAGATCAGAGAAATTAATTTCTATCTTCCTAATATTTTCAAGGCAGTAATTGACTTGTAGTGTTTTTGGAATCTCTACTACCAATCCCATCCATGGTAGAGACATTACTGGCTCTCCATTCTCGTTGATGTCGATGTTTAGCTTCTCCAGTTTGTACGTCTTTTTAACATTCCTCTCTCTTACACTTCTTTCCTCAACCAACCTTTCCATTCTATCACCTACTCCGTTTTAACTCCAATTGGAAATATAGATGATAAACTATTTAAAGTTTTCCGATTATACTCCATTATGACTCATAAAGGAAAAAGAATAATCGTAACAATCCCTTGGGGAACATGGGAAGTTATAGAGAAAAACCTCAAAGGTAAGATGGGAGATAAAGATGCTGAAATTGTGAGAAATATCGTCATAGCTTGGCTATCTGAGAAATCTTTTATTAAGAAGGCTGTTGAGGAAGATTAAAGAACATGAAGGAGACGAAGAGGCATACAATTGTAAGAATAAAGGAAATTGACTTAGAGCTTAGAAGGCTTGAGGAAAAGTATGGAATGAGTTATAAGGACTTCTATAATCATGTTGAGGGAGATATGTCTGTTTTGCTTGAGAAGTTTGATGCTGATGAGGTTATGGATGATCTAGCTAAGCTCGTTAGCTTACTTGATGAGAAGGAAAAGTTGTTGAAGGAGTTAGGAAAGGAAGTTGATCTATTTGCTGAGATGGATAAGGATTGGGTTAAGATGTCCCCGAATAGGAAGGTTTTAAGCGAAAGAGAAAGAAGGATTAGGGAGATTGAAGAGAGAATTAATCAACTTAGACAGAAGTATGGGATGGATTTTGATGAGTTTTTCGATGCAACTGAGGATTTGAGAGAGTTTGAAAAGTTGATGGAAAGGTTTGATCCTCAAGAAATCCTTGAAGATGTTTCTGAATGGGAGGATTTAGAGGAGGAGTTAAAGAAGTTGAAGGTCCGGTAACACTAAACTTAAATTGACCTTTTCCCTTAGTTGTTAGCGTTACCCTTTTGTCTGTACACACGTTATTGTAATCAAGTAGGTCAAACATCCTTTAATTTTCCAATTTTTCTGTCAAGGAAAAACCCTTTCCTACATCTCCTCATCAACCTTCTTCAACTTCCCCAGCAACCTTGCAGCCTCAACCCACTTCCCAAAATCCTCATAGATTTCATCCCAATCATAGCTGGCTTCAACCAGCCTGTGTTCTTCCAGACTTTCAAGGATATATAATAAAAATCTTCAAAAGGCATGTTGT